>JADLBG010000721.1 GCA_020847895.1 Bryobacterales bacterium | reverse complement strand
TCCTTGTGGCCCATGGGGCGATAGAAGGCGCAGAAGCTGCAATATTCGGTGCAGAAGTTGGTGTAGTTGATGTTGCGATCGATGATGTAGGTGACGACGCCTTCGGGGTGCAATTTGCGGCGGAGGGCGTCGGCGGCCATGCCGATGCCGATGAGGTCATCGGAGGCGAACAGATCGCAGGCTTCGCGGTGAGTCATCATACGGGAACGTTCCCAGTGGACACTCTCAGGGTATCGAACTCGCGGGCGCATTTCAGGTAGATGCGCATGCCGTCGTAGTCGCGCCCGGTGAGTTCGAAGGTGATGTGGTGAGTGAGGTAGCGGAGGCCGAGGTCTTGCGGGATGCCGCGGGGCGGGCATTCGGCGCGGACGATGTCTTCGATGTGGCCGAGGCCGTAGCGGCAGGATTCGACGAACATTCCGATGAGGCCGGGGGTGAGATTTTCGGGGCGTCCGGCCCAGAGGGCGAAGATCATGGGATGGCTGGTGTGGCGCATCCATTCCTCGCCGAGGTCGAGGACTTCGTATTGGAGGCCGAGGGCGGCGGGATCGAGGAGGAGGGCAGGGTCGCCGATGATGAGGGCGGCGTCGGCGTGGTGGAGCATTTCGAGGCCGGCGGGGGCGGTGAGGACCGAGGGAACGGCTCCATAGCGCTCGGCGAGAAGGATGCGGGCGAGCATGACGGAGGTGCGGGAGCCGAGGTCGGCGGCGAGGGTGCGGATGCGGGAGAAGGGGACTTTGGAGATGAGGAGAATGCTGCGGACAGGGCCGCGGCAGGCGATGCCCGTGCCGGGGAGCCATTGGAGGCGCTGGCGTTCGATTTCGATGACGGGGACGATGCCGATGGCGGCGGCTCCGTCGCGGACGTGGTCGGCGCAGGCGGAGGGGAGGGCGTATTCGAGGCGCGCGCTGCCTCGCTGAGGGCCGTGTTCGAGGCCCCAGACGAGGGGTGCGGTGTTGAGATAGCTCACCGCGCACACCAGTGGTTTAGAAGATAAAGGATCTTGGGGGATCAAGTCCGAGTCTAGCATGGGGCGGTTACTTCTTGAGGGCGAGGGTGATGCCGTCGCCGAGGGGGACGAGGCAATGGTGGACGCGGGCGTCGGTAGTGAGGGTTTGGTTGAAGGCGCGGATGACGCGGGTGTCTTCGTCGTTGATGGAGGGATCGATGACGCGGGAGTGCCAGAGGACGTTGTCGACGGCGATGAGGCCGCCGGGGCGGATGAGTTGGAGGGCGCGTTCGTAGTAGTTGGGGTAGTTGGCCTTGTCGGCGTCGATGAAGGCGAAGTCGAAGGAAGCGGCGTGGCCGGAGGCGAGGAGTTCGTCGAGGGTTTCGAGGGCGGGGCGGAGGTGGAGTTCGATTTTGTGATGGAGGCCGGCTTCTTTCCAGTAGCGGCGGGCAATGGAGGTCCACTCGTCGGAGACGTCGCAGGCGATGAGGCGGCCGTCAGGGGGAAGGGCGCGGGCGACGCTGAGGGAGGAATAGCCGGTGAAGACGCCGACTTCGAGGGCTTTGCGGGCGGCGAGCAGGCGGACGAGCATGCCCATGAGGGCGCCCTGTTCGACGGTGATCTGCATGCGGGCGTTGGGAAGGAGGGCGGTTTCCTCGCGGAGGCGGGCGAGGTAGGCGGGTTCAGGGTCGGAGACGGAGCGGACGTATTGGAGGAGGGGTTCGGTGAGTTGGATGTGCTGGAAGGACATTGTTTCATTATGACGGTGTGTGGATGCGGGGGGGATTAGGTTCGCGCAGAGGCGCAGAGAGCGCAGAGTTTTGATGGGGATGGTTTGGGGTTGCGCGTGAGGGCTGGGATGTGTAATTATTCAGTCAGGTGAATAATCATTCACTGCCGGGACGGGATGCCGTCCCGATTTCCTTTGCGGAGGATGGAGGTATGGCGGCCCCGTTGACGAACGCGTCGCTGTGGAAGATGGCAGCGCAGGATCTGAAATCGGATCTGGATCTCGGTGTGGAGGAGCTTTCGCGGCTGTTGGAGCTGGCGACGCAGGTGAAGCGGACGCCGAAGCGGTTCACCTCCTCTTTGAAGAACCGCTATCTGACGCTTTTGTTCGAAAAGCCGTCGCTGCGGACGCGGATGACGTTCGAACTGGCGATCAAGCAGTTGGGTGGAGACTGCATCGTCTCCAATGGGATCATCGGGGAGCGGGAGCCGTTGAAGGACGTGGCGCGGAACCTGGACCGGTGGACGCACGGGATTGTGGCGCGGGTGTTTTCGCAGAATACGATTGAAGAGCTGGCGCGGTGGTCGAGCGTGCCGGTGATCAACGCGTTGAGCGATGTGTACCATCCCTGCCAGGCGCTGGCGGATTTTCAGACGTTGAAGGAGCGGTTCGGGCGGCTGCGGGGGTTGAAGCTGAGTTTCGTGGGGGATGGGAATAACGTGGCGCATTCGCTGATGCTGAACGCGGGGCGGTTGGGCGTGGATTTCGCGATTGCGACTCCGGCGGGATTCGAGCCACAGGAGGAGATCGCGGCGCTGGCACGGGAGTATGCGTCGGGGAGCGGCGCGCGGATGGAGTTCACGAGTGATCCGGTGGAAGCCGTGGCGGGGGCGCACGCGGTGTACACGGATGTGTGGGCGAGCATGGGGCAGGAGAAAGAGGCCGATGAGCGGCGGCGGCAGTTCGCCAGCCACCAGGTGAACGGGGCACTGATGGCGGCGGCGCGGGAAGATGCGGTGTTCATGCACTGTCTTCCGGCGAAGCGGGGCCAGGAAGTGACCGATGAAGTGATGGAGCATCCGCGTTCGGTGGTATTCGAGCAGGCGGAGAACCGGCTCCATGCGCAGAAGGCGCTGTTGCTGATGCTGCTCGAGTAGATAAACGGGACAACATGAAACTTTGGGGCGGAAGGTTTGAGACGGGGCCGTCGGAGGTATTCGAGCGCTTCGGGCGGTCGCTGGAGTTCGACAAGGCTTTGATTGACGTGGACCTGCGTGGGTCGGCGGCGCATGCCAAGGGGCTGCACAAGATCGGCATCCTGAGCGGGAGCGAGTGCGAGCGGCTGGTGGAGGCGCTGGAGGGGCTAAGAGAAGACGCGCGGGAGAATGACGCGTTTTTCGAGAATGCCGGGGAAGAAGACGTCCACACGGTGGTGATCCGGAAGCTGAAGGAACTGGTAGGGGCGGATCTGGCGGATAAGATCCACACGGGGCGGAGCCGGAACGATCAGGTGTCGCTCGATGTGCGGCTGTGGCTGCGGGAGCGGATTGACGAAGGGCGGCAGTTGCTGACGGGGCTGATGGAGGAGTTGCTGCGGCTGGCGCGGAGGTATCCGGATGCGATCATACCGGGCTATACGCATACGCGGCGGGCGCAGCCGGTGCTGTGGCCGCACTACCTGCTGGCGTATTTCGAGATGTTCGCGAGGGACTACGAGCGGTTGAGTGAGGCGCGCAAGAGAGTGAACGTGATGCCGCTGGGGAGTGGAGCGCTGGCGGGATCGGGGTTTCCTGTGGACCGGGAGATGATCGCGCGGGAACTGGGGTTCGAGGCGGTGACGCGGAACAGCATGGACGTCAGCGGGGACCGGGATTTTCTGCTTGATTTCGAGCATGCGGCGAATCTGATCATGCTGCACTTGAGCCGTTTGGCCGAGGACTGGATTCTGTATACGGGCGAGGAATACGGGTGGATGGATTTGGGGGACGGGGTGACGAGCGGCAGCAGCATGATGCCGCAGAAACGGAATCCGGATTCGCTCGAGCTGATTCGCGGGAAAGCGGGGCGCGTGTTCGGCAATTACCTGGCGCTGCTGGTGACGATGAAAGGTCTGCCGATGACGTACAACCGCGACATGCAGGAGGACAAGGAGCCGCTGTTTGAGGTGGTGCGCCAGACGCTGGCGTCGCTCGAGATGGCGCGGGTGGTGGTGGAGACGGCGACATTGAAGAAAGAGGTTCCGCTAGCGGCGGCGGAGCAAAGCTGGGCGGTGGCGACGGACCTGGCGGATGCGCTGGCGAGGAAAGGCATGCCGTTCCACCAGGCGCACAAGGTGGTGGGGCGGCTGGTATTGGAGAGCGTGAGGGAAGGGAAGAGCGCAAAGGATTGGACGGGAGAATCGCTGGCGGCATTCGCGCCGGAATTCACGGCGGAGATGGCGGCGCTGCTCGATCCACGGGAGGGGTTGAAGACGCGGGAGATTGCCGGGGGGACGGGTCCGAAGGCGGTGGCGGCGGCGCTTGAAGAAGCGCAGGCGCGGCTCAAACAGATGAAATGCTGAAGCGGCAGCGGCAACAGGAGATTTTGCGTCTGGTGCGCGGGCGGCGCCTGCACACGCAGGAGCAGCTTGCCGATGCATTGCACGAAGTGGGGATCGACGCGACACAGGTGACGTTGTCGCGGGACATCCGGGAGTTGGGGTTAGTGAAGACGGCGCAGGGCTATCAGGAGTTGAGCACGGCTCCGGCAGCTCCGGATGTGTTCGAGGCGGCGGCGGAGTTTGTGCTGGACATGCGGGTGGCGAAGAACCTGGTGGTATTGAAGACCTCGCCGGGGAGCGCGAGTCCGGTGGCGGTGGCGTTGGACCAGGCGAACTGGCCGGAGATTGTGGGCACGATTGCGGGGGATGACACGATTCTGGTGATCCTGCCGGATGAGGGGAAGGCGCTCGAGTTCCGGCGGAAGCTGGCAGAGGGACGAGCGCGGTAGGGAGTTAGAGGGGGCGGTCGCGGAGGGGGGCTGAAGCGTGGGTGATGGCTGAGGCAAGCTGCTCGCGAGTGAAGGGTTTGATGAGGAAGGCGTCCATGCCGGACTGAACGGCTTTTTCGCGATCCTCGGGGATGGTGGAACCGCTGGTGGCGATGATGGCGGCTCTGTGGGAGCCCGAGGGGAGGGAACGAATGGTTCTGGCGGCGGTGTAGCCATCCATTTCGGGCATCTGGCAATCCATGAGGATGATGTTGTAGTTGGAGTGAGCGGCGGCTTCGACAGCCTGACGGCCGTTTTCGACGATCTCCACCTGATGGCCGAAGGCTTCGATCATGCGTTGAAGGAGGCGGCGGTTGACGGGATTGTCTTCGGCGACGAGGATACGGGGGGCGGACGAGGCGGAATCCGGAGGCGCGCGGCCCGTCCGGGTGAGGGGGACGGAGAACCAGAAGGTGCTGCCTTCGCCGGGAGCGCTTTCGACGCCGATTTCGCCGCCCATGGCAACGACGATCTGTTTGGAGATGGCGAGACCGAGGCCGGTTCCTTTCGGTTTGCCCCCGGATTCGTCATGAGGCATGAAACGCTCGAAGAGGTGCTGCCGGACGAGCGAGGAGATGCCGGGACCCGTATCGCGGACGGCGAACTTGAGGACGCGTGTGGGGGAGGGGCCCGGGGGCGCTTCCACTGAGACGTGAATGCTTCCCTGGCGGGTGAACTTGAAGGCATTGGCGACGAGGTTGGTGATGACCTGGCCGAGGCGAACGGGATCGCCGCGATAGCGGCCGCGGGCGGAGAATTGGACGGAGGAGGAGAAGGCGAGTCCTTTGCGGACGGCGGATAGGCGGTAGGTGGAGATGGCGGATTCGAGGACGCAGTCGAGTTCGAACTCGATGTCGGCCGGGCGGTTGACGGCATCTTCGAAGGTGGAGAAATCGAGGACGCTGTTGAGGACGTTGAGGAGGCCGGAGGTTGCGATTTGGGAGACGGAGACGTGCTCGCGCTGTTGGGGGTTGAGATCGGACTGGGCGAGCAGATCGAGCGTACCGATGAGACCGTTCAGGGGATTGCGGATTTCATGGCTGAGGCTGGCCATCATTTCAGACTTGGTCTTGGCGGCAACCTCGGCGCGCTCGCGGGCTTCAGCGGCTTCGATGGCGGTCCATGCTTTGCGATAGAGTTCCCAGTGCTGATGGGTTTGAACGGCGAGATAGACCCCGTAGAGGAGCCCACAGACGGCGAGACCGGCATGCTCCCAAGTGCGCTCGAGGAAACAGGCGGCGATGGGGGGTGAGAGGAGCAATGCGAGGGCGCGCCAGGCGAGGGCGCGGTCGGGAGCGAGAGAGTTTGTCACGCCCGCGGCGAGAGCGGCCACGGACAGGAGGGTGAGGGCTCCTTCCCAGCGGTGAGGAACGTAGTAGATAACGGCTCCCGCGGAAAAGACGCCCCACACGAAGCAGGTGAGATACACAGCAATTTGAAAGAGAAGGAAGAGCCGGTCCGCGGCGGCAGGATGGAGGTTGTTTCGAGAAAGCCGGTGAGCGGAGAAGGCACGGGTGTGAGCGGCGGCAAGGGAGAGAGCGAGGGCGGCGCCGAGGAAGTAGGGATGGTCTTGGAAGAAGTTGGTGGTGGCAGCGAGAACGAGCAGGACGACAGGATAGACGAATGCCGCCGGAAGCGAGCGCACGCCCAACTCGTGACGCGACTGCCGATGGAAGCCGGCTTGGAGATCATCCGGGCGCTGTTGCATGTGCTATGGCGACCCCGACAAGCTTTGTCTATGGTAACAGATCCATTTAGGAGCTAGAACTATCGATTCGGAAATATCGATTTTGGAAGTGGCTTTTGAAGGGTTCGGGGAAGAGGAGGCGTGCAAGGCGGCCATGATTATGAAACACTGATGAGTGGGCTATCACTTGTTCCTTCCGGTTGCGGCGGCTGTCCAAGTTTGGTGATGCAACGACGCGCAAACCGGTCCAGCGGGCGGAATGCAAGCGCTAAGCGACGAGCAAATCCTGGAGAGATACCGGCAGGCGCAATCCGCCACGGAGCGGGGAGACCTGGTGGGAGAGCTGTTCCAGCGTCACTATCAGCGGGTAGCGTTGTGGTGTTTGCGGTGGTGCGCGAACAAAGAGGACGCGGCGGATCTGGCGCAAGAGGTTTTCGCGAAGGTATACAGGAATCTGCACACTTTCGAGGGATCCTCGAAATTTTCGACATGGCTGTTCATTGTATGCCGGCACCACTGTTTGAACGCGGCGGAGTCGCGGCGTTTGCGCGTGACGAGCGCGCTCGACGATGCGCTGGCGGCAACGTTGCGATCTCCGGAGCCATCGGTGGAACGGCGCCTGGAGCAGCAATCGCAGGTGGCGGCGGCGAGGCAGTTGCTGGAGGAGACGCTGAACGAAATGGAGAGGAAGGTGGTGCTGCTGCATTACTGCGACGAGATGCCACTCGAGATGGTGACGCGGCGGTTGGGGCTGACCAATTCGAGCGGGGCGAAGGCATACATGGTGTCGGCGCGGCGGAAGCTGAAATCGGCGCTGACGCGATGGAAGGCAAAGCATGGAACGGGGGTTCTGGGAGGCAGCCATGAATCCGTCTGACCCGGAGTGGAGGCGGGAAGTGGTGCGGAAAGCGCTTGCGCCGGGGTGTCCCCCAGAGCAGGAGTTGGCCGCCTATTGGGAGGGGCACGGGGAAAACCGGGAACATCTGGAACGGCATGTGGCCGGGTGCGAATCGTGCGCGGCGTGGCTCGATCTGCGGGCGGAGTTCGAGGAGGGAAGGGGGACCGGAGCGGAGCAGGCAGATGTGGCGGCAATCGCGGCGCGGCTGCGGGAGCAGACACGGCGGTTGACGGGCGATGAAGGGGGAGAGGGAAGGCCGTGGTGGCAGGCATGGCTGGGATGGCCGTTACGAGCACAGTTGGCCGGGGCGCTGGCGGCGGTGCTGCTGGTGGCGGCGGCCGGCTTACAGTGGCGGAGTGCCCGCGTGGCGTGGCTCGAGGGCGGCGGGGTAGGGGGCGCTGTCCGGTCGGCGCCGGTGATTCGCGTCAGCCCCACGGGCGATTTGGGCGAGGCTCCACGAGAGGTGAAATGGACTGGCGTTGCGGGGGCGGTAGATTACGAAGTGACGCTGAGCGAAGTGGACGGGACGGAATTGTGGAAGACGCATAGCGGGAATACGGCGGCGGAAATTCCGGAGGCGGTGCGGGAAAAGATGCTGCCCCGGAAAACCCTGGTGTTGCGGGTGACCGCACGAGCGGCGGATGGCGGCATTGCGGGACAATCCGAGGATTCGCAATTCCGCGTGCTGGCTCCCCAACCGTAGCAAGCGTTATTGAAACCCTGGAATGATGCCGTGCATCTATGCAAGGATGAAGCCGTGCGTCCAGGAACGACACGGGGCTACAGGGGCTTACAGATGATACCCAACATGAGATATTGCTTTTTGTTGCTGGCGACGGCCGCCTTGGTTGCCTACGAGGACCCGAGCGATGTGTGGATGAAGGTGGAAAGCGATCCGGCTCCGGCGGGCGCGGTTGCGCAGTTACGGGTTTACCTGACGGAGCCTCGGCCGATTGTGCGGTCGAGCCTGGAGATGACATTCGATGAGGATTTGTTCGATTCGATACTGGGGATTTCGGTAGCCAAGGGGATCAACGGGTCGGCGCGGTACGCAAACGGCGTGCTGACGCTGGCGATGGCTCCCGCGGTGGGCGTGTTCGAGGTGGGGGAAGACTACCCGCTGTTCACGATCGCGGTGCGGACGAAGGAGGGATTGCCTGAGGGCACGAGGATCCCCATCCGGTTCAACGTCGGGAATTCCTACTGGCTGAACGTGCATGGACGGCCTGCGAAGCAGGTCTATGAGCCGGGGACACTCACGATCTCGAATGAGGCGAAACTGACGGTGAGCAACGTGATTCCGGGCGGGGGAGTGATTGAGGCGGGGCAGACATTCTCGATCATGGGAACGGGGTTCGAATCGGGTTTGCGGGTGTTGTTGCAGGATGCGGGGTATCCGGCAGTGTTGAGCGTGACGCCGACGGAGATTGTCGTGCAGGCGAAGTCGACGTTTCCGTTGGACGGGCGTTTGATCACGGTGATGAACCCGGGGGGAGCGCGGCGGGTATATTATTCGTATCCTCGGGGGACAACGATGCAGCCGAGCGCGATGGATGCGCTTCAGCACGCGGTACCGCTGTTTTCTTCGATCGGGACCACGCGGAGCCTGGCGTACCTGGGGACCTCGGAGGGGATGATCAACGCATTCGGGTTTCTCAACTCGGGAGCGAAGCCGGTGACGGTGACGGTGTCATCGCCGAGCATACAGACGATCGCCCCGATCACTTTTACGCTGAATCCGGGAGACAAGATGTTTCAGGCGTGGGAGGAATTCGCGCCGGCGGCAAAGAACGCGGGGCCGGGGTATTTCGCGGTGTTTGACGCGAACGGACCGATTCAGATGGTTCACGTGGTGGTGGACAAGGCAACGGGGGAAATGCGGCCTGTCGGGGTGTACAACGCGATACCGGCGGATTACTGAGCGCGGCGGCGGGAGAGCAGGGCAAGGGCGGCGCAGAGAAGCGCGGCGGGCCAGAGAAGAGAGGGCCAGGAGACGAACGTTGGGACGGGTTCGTCAGCGGCGCCCTGCAGGACGAAGGCGGCCCAATGGCGGGGATTGGAGAGTTCGCCGCGGGAGTGGAGAAAGCGGAGCTTGGCCTCGCGGAGAGCGGCGGCTTTGGTCATGCCGGAGCGCAGGGCGTCATAGAATTGCTCCACGAACAGCATGGAGGCGGTGTCGTCCACTTTCCATAGGGTGGCGAGCGTGGCGCGGGCTCCGGCGGCGAGGAAGGCGCGGGAGAGGCTTTGGGCTCCTTCGCCGCGGCGGAGTGCTCCGCGTTCCGTTTCGCAGGCGGAGAGGGTGACAAGGTCGACATGCGACAGGGGGAGGGCGAAGATTTCGCCGGAGAAGAGGTAGCCTCCCGAAAAGAGGAGGCGGCTGCGGGCTCCGTCCTCGGGGTCGATGGCGGCGTGGGTGGCGATGTGGAGGAGCGGGGACAAGCCGGCGTCCTTCAGGAAGGTGGGGCGCGTCATTTCGGAAGCGACGTAGGCATGGGTTCTGCCTGGGAGGAGCGACTGGAGGGAGAGGATCTCCTGGCGGGATTTGGGAAGGGCCGCCCAGCGGGAGTCGGAGGGAAGCAACGGAGCGGAGGCTAGCGCAGGGTCGCCGAAGGCGGTCATCTGCAACTGCCAGGGCCAGTGCCAGGCGTGAGTGGGAGGCGCAGCGCGGAGGAAGGCGGCGGCGGGGAGGCGGGCGACTTCATAGCGCTCGACGAGCCAGCCACCGTCTTCGGGCACGCGCATGGCGGCGAACGGGGCCAGAGCGAGGACTCCATCGGGGACAATCCAGATTCGCCTGATACGGGATTCGCGCCAAACGGGGATAGCGGGGAGGAGCCACTCGATGTTGCGCTGCCAGTTGGGCACTCCGGATTCGAGGCCGTTGAGGGCGGCGGCAAGGAGCGGAGGGGCCTGGTCTTCGCGGACGGGAAGACCGGCCACGCCGGCGGCGGTTTTGGTAACCCAGAGGAGATAGCCGGCGCGGCGGCCGAGCCAGTAAAGGAAGACAGCCTCGTCGTCTTTGAGACGATGTTGGAACTCGGGGAGCGAGATGGGGCCGGCATTCCAGCCGCGGCGGGCGGCGCGCTCGGCCTGATCGTATTCGGCTTCGAGGCGGGCAACCTCGAGGGCCTGACCGGCTGGCGGGCGTGGAGTGGAATAGAGGCGGGAGATCTGCTTTCGAAGCTCTGTGAGACGGGAAGCGGCAGAGGAGTCCGGGGAAGCGGCGCGGGAGGCCTGATCGAGGAGAACACGGGAGCGGGCGCGCTCCATCATGGTGAAGAGGTCCGGAGGATGGGCCTGCTTTGCCTCGAGGGCGATCCAATCGTCATAGACGTCGCGCTTGTCATAGAGGAATTCGGATTTGAGCGAGACGCCTTGAATGCGTGCGCGGACGGATTCGATGGCGCGGACCGATTCGCGGAAGTAAACGCCGGCGCGGCTATCCTGCCCGAGAGCGGCGCTGACGCGGGCGAGACCATAGAGACACTTCCATTCGCCCTCGCCGGCTCCAAGGTCGCGGCTGACGGAGAGAGCGGATTGCCAGCGGTCGCGGGCTCCTTCGAGATCGCCGCCGCGGAACTGGGTTTCGGCGAGGTAGAGATTGGCCTGCATGGCTTCGCGGGCGCTGCCGGATTCGGTGGCGAGGGCGAGGGCGTTTTGAAACCAGTCATGAGCGCCAGGGTAATCTTCGAAGTCGAGCGCGCGGAGAATACCGAGGTTGATGAGGATGCCGAGGGTACCGTCGTGGTCGTTCAGTTTCTGGAAACGGTGGAGGGCTTCGAGGTAGGTTTCCTGGGCTTTCCAGGGGTCGCCGAGGCGGCGGTAGAGGACGCCGAGGTTGGCCTGATAGCGGGGGATTTCGGAGGCGGAGAGGCCGCGAGGTTCGGGGCCGAGGGTCT
Organism: Bryobacterales bacterium; assembly: GCA_020847895.1. Lineage (GTDB taxonomy): Bacteria > Acidobacteriota > Terriglobia > Bryobacterales > Bryobacteraceae > CADEFT01. Next base: position 3,091 of record JADLBG010000721.1, on the reverse strand, counting down.
TGTAGAGGTCGAGGGCGGAGCGGTTGCGCCCGAGCCGTTGGAAGATGGTGGCGAGATTGACGATGGTGAGGTGGCGGGAGTAGTCGTACCAGGATTCTTTTTCACTGCCGGTGAGCGCGTCGTAGGCCTGCTGGTAGCGATTGAGAGCATCGGCGTATTCGCCGCGGTAGTAATGAACGCTGCCGAGATTGTTGAGGACGTCGATGATGCGCATGCGGTCGTGGAGGCGCTGGTAGAGGGAAAGCGCATCCACGAAGGCGGCGGCGGATTCGGGGTAGCGGGCTGCGTAGAGGAGGGCGGCTCCTTCGGCGTTGCGGGCCGAGGCAAGGCAGGCCTCGTCACGGGGGGGCCGGCAGAGGGCATAGGCGGCTCGCGCATTTTCGGCGGCGAGGGAGAAGTTGCCCGAGCGGGTGTCCGCTTCGGCCTGGTGGAGGAGTTGGCGCGCGGTTTGGGCCGGCGCGAGGGCGGCGAGGGATAGCAGGAGGAGGACGGGGGTCACAGTCCGGAGGCGGCCGGCTGGAGGCCGCTTTTTTCGGCGCGGGCCCGTTCGGCCAGTTTCCGGACATCGATGTTGAGGCGCTTGATCTTCTGGTTCAGGGTGGAGAGCGGGATGCTGAGAGTTTCGGCGGCTTCGGTCTGGCTCCAGTTGCGCGTCTCGAGGACCTCGATAATCTTGCGGCGCTCGAAATCGGCGACGAGTTCGAAGAGGGAGGCGTCGGGCGGAAGGGGAGAGGAATCGTCTTCGCGGAGGCGGATTCCCTGGGAGTGGAGGAGCGGTTCGGGGAGGACGTCAGCGGGCACGGAGGGGTTTGTGGCGAGGACGACAGCGCGTTCGACGACGTTCTCGAGTTCGCGGACGTTGCCGGGCCAGTTGTGGTCCATGAGGATACGCATGGCTTCGGAATCGAAGGAGAGCATGGAGCGGTTGTCGGGGGAGAGGAACTTTTCGTTTTCCTGGCAGTACTTATCGAAGAAGTGTTCGATGAGGGCAGGGATGTCTTCCTTGCGGTCGCGCAAGGGGGGCAGGGCAATCTCGATGACGTTGAGGCGGTAGAAGAGGTCGCGGCGGAATCTGTCGTCTTCGACCATTTTGCGCAGGTCGGCGTTGGTGGCGGCGAGGATACGGACATCGACCCGGACGGTGTCGGTGGAGCCGAGGGGCATGAACTCCTTCTCCTGCATGACGCGCAGGAGCTTGGCTTGAATCTCAGGGCTGATGGTGCCGATTTCGTCGAAGAAGATGGTGCCGCGGTTGGCGATTTCGAAGTAGCCTTTGCGGGTGGCCATGGCTCCGGTGAAGGCACCCTTGACGTGGCCGAAGAGGGTGGATTCGAGCAGGTCCGGGGGGAGCGAGCCGGAGTTGACGGGAACGAAGGTCTGGTCGGCGCGGGAGGAGTGGGCGTGGATGCCCTTGGCGATGAGTTCCTTGCCGGTGCCGGTTTCGCCGGTAATGAGGACGGTAGTGGAGCGGCTGCTGGCGACCTGGGCGACGAGGTCGAGGATTTTGATCATGCGCTCGCTCTTGCCGATGATGTTCGGAAACGAGTAGCGCTGTTTGAGGGCGCGTTTGAGCTGGGTGTTCTCCTTTTCGAGGCGGCGGCGGGCGATGAGGCGGTCGATTTCGATGAGGAGCTTTTCGTTATCCCAGGGTTTGGAGAAATAGTCGCTGGCTCCGGCTTTGAGGGCGCTGACGGCGACCTCGATGGAGCCATAGGCGGTGATCATGCAGATGGGGGTGTCCTGATCGCGCTCGCGAACCTCACGGAGGACGTCCATGCCGGACTTGTCGGGCATCATGAGGTCGAGCAGGACGAGATCGTAATTGGACTGTTCCATTTTGCGAAGGCCTTCGGCTCCGTTCTGGGCTTCGTCGACCTGGTAGTGTTCGAGGGAGAGGAGGGTTTCGAGACTCTCACGGATGTCGGCTTCGTCGTCCACAATGAGAATCTTGCCCCTCATGGGCGCTTCGTCGGATGCGGTCTTGTTAGGCATTCACAGGTTTGCGGACGAGCGGAAATTCAAGGAGGAAACGGGTTCCGCGGCCATCGCTGCTATCCACCTCGATGTGGCCGGAATGCTCCTTCACTATGCCATAGGTTACCGCAAGACCGAGGCCTGTGCCTTTCTTGGCAGCCTTGGTGGTGAAGAAGGGGTCGTAGATGCGGGCGAGGTGTTCCGGCGGGATACCATGCCCGGTATCGATCACCTCGATGCGCGCCATGGCATCACTTTCGGTGGAACGGACGGTGAGCCGGCCGCCATTCTCCATGGCGTCGCGGGCATTGATGAAGAGGTTGAGGAAGACCTGCTGAAGCTTTCCGGGGTTGCCCTTGACGGCGCCCAGGGAAGGGGCAAGTTCGGCGGAGATTTCGACATTGGCTTTACGAAGCTGGTGGTCGATGAGGCCGAGGGTTTCACGGAGGATACGGTTGAGGTCGACTTCGACGTACTCGGTAGGGGAGACGCGGGAGAAGTTGAGCAGCGAGTTTACGATTTCGCTGGCGCGGAAGGTCTGCCTGGCGATTTTTTCGAGTAGTTTGGATTTGGCGTCATCGCCGGTAACCTGCTTGGCGAGCATCTGCGCATAGGAGGAGATGACAGCGAGCGGGGTATTGACCTCATGGGCGACGCCGGCGGCGAGGAGACCGATGGAACTGAGTTTATCCGCCTGAACGAGCTGGCGTTCGAGTTCGCTGCGCTCGGTGATGTCGTCGAAGATAACGAGACGGCCGATCTGCTCCTGGTCCTTTGACACGAGGGGAGCGATGGCGAGATTGACGATAGACTCGAGGGCGGGCTTGGAGCGTCCGTTGAGGCCGTTGCCGTTTCCATTGGAATAGCCATTTCCGTTGGGGTGAGCAGGAAGGGCAAACTTGAGGACATGGTGGACGCCGGTTTGTCCCCGCACCTGATCAAAGCGTTCGCAGAGGCCGGAGGGAAGAAGGTCAGAGAGCTTGCGGCCGACGGCCTGTTCGCGGGTGATGCCGGTGAGCCGCTCGAGTTGCGTGTTCCAGCTTTCGACGCGGTCTTCGAGATCGGCGGCGAGGATGCCGACGTTGATGGATTCGACGATGTTCTCGCTGAACTCCTT
>JADLBG010000720.1 GCA_020847895.1 Bryobacterales bacterium | reverse complement strand
GACTGGCGCAGGATGCTGCGCAGGCAGACGGCGAATCCGGGCGTGTCCGAACCGACTTCGATCTGCTCGATTACGGACGTCTTGTTCTGATGCTGGAACTCGATGGGGTCCTCGATTGTGATGATGTGTTCGCAGCGGCGGGTGTTGATGGAGTTGACGAACGCGGCGAGGGTGGAGCTTTTGCCGCAACCGGTGGCTCCGGTCACCAGGATCAGCCCCTGGCGGCGATCGGCCAAACGTTCGAGGCTGGGCGGCAGGTTGAGGGATTCGAAGGTGGGCACGCGGGAGGGCAGCAGACGGATGGACGCAACGAGCCCGCCGCGCTGGAAGTGCAGGTTGATTCGGGCGCGCCCGGCTCCGGGGTCAGTGAATCCGAGATCGATGGAGCGCTGCTGTTGCAGATCCTGCCAGTGGCGCGGGGTCAATAGAGGCTCGACGAGGGCGCGAACCTGATCGGCGCTGAGATGGGAAGCGGGCAGGGTCTCGAGCCTTCCATGGATGCGCAGGCAGACCGGGGAATCGGCAATCAGCAGGACATCGGACGCCTGTCTTTGCAAAGCGCCCGAGAGGATTTCGTGCAGTGTGCCGGAGCGCGCCACGATGCGCGGAGAGGGCTTATGAGCTTCCGGCTCCGGCCTCGGTTTGGCGCGGTTGAGCTGTTCGACAATCTGCGCGAGTTCGTCTTTCTGATGCATTCCGTCACTATTACTTTTCCGCCAATGCGCGGCCGAACGCAAGGGCGCAGTGGATGCCGCCGTTGCGCAGCAGGAGAAATTCCGCATCCACGGGGATCACATCGTAGGTTTCCGGCAGCGCCTTCCGGATGTGATGGAACCACGATTGTTCCACGTGCCCCAGTCCGAGTTGAGGGACGAAAAGGGTGCGGCCGATCAAGGCAGCGTTCGTGTAGCTGAGACCCGCCCAGGGAGAAGGCGGGCCGACGCCGGGGATCCAGGGCACGCGCGCGATATTGAAGCCCGCCTCTCTGAGTTGGGCAATGACTTCCTCGAGCGCTCCGGGAGCGGGCGCGCGGCAATCCGAGACCTGCCCCTCAATCACCATAAGGAGGCGCCCGGCGAACGTCTCCCCCACGCGGAGTTTTGCTCCCGCGGTTACCCAGTCTTTGAGGATTCCGGGATGTCGATCGAGCAGAACCGGCAGTCCCGCTTCTCCGATGCAGGCCCTCGCATCCCGTGGACAATTCTCCGCCACGTACTCTTTGATTCGCCGCGTCACGCCGGGATCGGCGAACGTCTTCCAGCTTCTTTTGGCCGCTTCGGCCTGAGTCATGGCTTCGCGAACGTCGCTGGTTGCCGCTGCCCCGCTTTCGAGCAATGCTTTGTGAAGATTCCGCAACTCCGCGGGCGGGGGATCGGAGTATTGGCGCAGCAGCATGTCCGCGGCAGCGCGCGCTACATCCACGTCATCGCACACCGGTTCGGCCACCAGAGCGAGATGACCGGCGGGGAGCAAGGTCATCAGATAGTCGACGTGGGCGGTGAGGTCACCCAGATAGATGGCTTCGTCCGCGCCGAATTCGCGCCGCAGCACGTATTCGAATTCCTGCCGGGTGAGCGCGCCGCCCCAATACTGCCGGGCCGACGTGCCGTAAAACAGAATCAATTTGCGGGGGTCCTTCGGGCTGCGCGCGAACTGGAGGTCGCCGCCCTCCCAGGAAAGCCAGCTGCGCACGAACTCCTCGCCTTGGAACGAATCGAGCAGGGGACGCAGCGAACCGGCCAGTTCCGCCTGCCCCTCGAATGCCTGGCGGGTTACCAGGATTTTCTTTTCCCCGCGCGATTCGCCGGACTTGAGAAAATCCTGGATCCAGGGATCGTAGTCCTCGCCGGGGCTTTGGTGGAATTGAAACGCATGGATGGAATCGGGAAAGAAATGCGCGAGAGCGGGTTTATAGAGATCGAGGGGGTAGGGCGCGACGCCGAGTGTCACCGTGAGCGGATGGGTCACACGCGGCAGGATCTGCCGCGCGATGTCGAGACTGTCACCCACGGTTTCCTCGCGTTCGGAAAGGAACGCCAGAGAATCGATATTCAAGAACAATTCCTGCAGTGGGGCATCTTCCGGAGCGGCTCGAAACCCCGGCTCCGCCGGCTCGTAATCGATATGGCAGAGACGCCCGTCTTCAGCTTTCACCAATTCTTTTTCGAATGGCGCATGATGAGCGGCAAAGTAGGACTGCAATTCGTCGAGTTGGGGAGCGCACGCCCAGCGCAATGCGCCCGGCGCAATGGCATCGGGGAAGTTCTGTGAGGCAGGCACGGAAAGCAGTTGCACGGTCTCCGGAGGGGAATGGCCGCACGAATTCATTCCCATCGTGGAAAACATTACCAGGAGAAGAAGAGCATCCCGAAGCCCAGTATTTCCAGCCGGGCGCATTTATAAGTAAACCCAACCTGAAGGAGAAAGTTTCGCTGGATTGGGAACAGGCGAGCTTGCGATATAGTGAAGGTCGCACGAGATGAGCCTTCCGTCACGCCGCGAACTGTTGAAGTCGAGCGCTGCTTGCGGCGCCGCTGTTGCGGCCGCGTCTCTGATGCGGGCGCAGGGGGCCAAGCCTCCAAACATCCTTTTCGTGATTGCCGACGATTGGGGCTACGGGCACGCCGGGGCCTACGGCTGCTCGTGGATTCACACTCCGTCGTTTGACCGGGTAGCGCGGGAAGGGGTGAAATTCACCAGTTGCTTCACCTCGAACCCCAAGTGCAGCCCGTGCCGCGCCAGCATCCTGACCGGGCGGAACACCTGGCAGTTGAAGGAAGCGGTTAACCACTACAGCATTTTTCCGAACGAATTCGCCGTTTTCCCGGCGGTGCTCGAGAAGGCCGGCTACTTCTGCGGGATGACAGGCAAGGGATGGGGGCCGGGTGACTTCCGGTCCACCGGATGGCAGCACAATCCCGCCGGGGAAGAGTACCAGGAATTCAAGCTGAAGCCGCCCTACAGCGGAATTGCCGCCACGGACTACGCGCGAAACTTCGAGGCCTTTCTCGAGAAACGGAAAGACAGCCCGTTCTGTTTCTGGCTGGGTGGACATGAGCCGCACCGCGCCTATGAAGAAGGCTCCGGTCTCCGCGCGGGCAAGAAACTCTCAGAGGTGACGCTGCCGGCCTATTATCCGGATAACCGGATTATTCGCAGCGATATGCTCGACTACGCGCTCGAAGTGGAGTGGTTCGATCGTCATCTGGGGCTCGCCTTGCAGGCGCTCGAGAAGGCGGGGGAACTCGACAACACCCTGGTGGTGGCGACCTCGGACCATGGCATGCCTTTTCCGCGAGTCAAGGGGCAGATTTATGAACACGGCTTCCATGTGCCGCTGGCCATCCGCTGGGGCAGGCGTATCGCCGGGGGGCGCACCGTCGACGATTTCATCAACGTGCGTGATTTCGCGCCTACTTTTCTCGAAGCGGCCGGCCTGCCGCCCGCCGGCACCATGACCGGGCGCAGTTTTCTCGATGTGCTTCAATCCAGAAAATCGGGCGTGGTGGATGCATCGCGAAATCTGATGCTGATTGGAAAAGAGCGGCATGACCTCGGCCGGCCGCACGATTGGGGCTACCCGGCGCGCGCCATTCGCACGAAGGAATTCCTCTACGTCCGCAACTATGAGCCGGACCGCTGGCCGGCGGGAGACCCCGAAACCGGGTATCGCAACGTGGACGACAGCCCCACGAAGACGTTCCTCATTTCCGCATTCGATAAGTACTACAACATGTCTTTCGGGAAGCGCCCCGCCGAGGAGTTATATCGTGTGAGCACAGATCCCGATTGCGTACATAACCTCGCTACGGATTTGAAGTACGCCTCTGACAAGCGCCAGTTACGGGAGAAGATGGAAGAGCTATTGCGCTCGGAAGGGGACCCGCGGATGCTCGGGCGCGCCGATTTTTTCGACACCATCCAATACACGGGACCGCGCAAGCACGCCTACGACACCTGGCTGCGAAACCACCAGCAGTGAGCTACGGGTCCGCGCGCCGGACGAGGATTGCGCGGCCGGATCCTAATCCTTGTATCTTCCCCAACTCGCCGGCGACCCATGCGACCTCGATGGTGTTCCCGGTGAGCAAATGGATGCGCACCTCGCCTCTTGCCCCTCCCTCCCCGTGCCAGGGCAATCTTACCGCGTCGACTCCACCTTTGCCGCTGAATTCGAACGCAACCTCAGGGGAGATGGCCCGGTCGGGAACGCGGTATCGCGCACGGTAACGCCCCCGCAGGATGCCGCTTTCTTCCTGGATGACGGCCTCGATGTATTCCGGCGGGTAAAGGTCGCGCCCGGAAGGCGCGGCGGACTTTGTGAAATACCAATGGCCCGCCATGCCTCGCGCCTCCACGGGGGAGACACCCGGGCGGAGCGTGGATGGTTCCGGCGCCCGCGGGACAGCCGGGAGAGCGGGGGCCGGCGTGCTTTCCATAGCCGGCGCGGCGTCCGCGGGCGGAGCGCGTTTTTGCAACTCAGCGAGTTCTTGAGACAATACTTGCACGCGCGTCAGCGCCTCATCACGCTCCCGCCGCATCTCGTTGAGCCTCTGCCGGAGTTGAGGCAACCGCGGGTCCGGAAGAGGCATTTCGCGCCGTGCTGCCGCTTCCGATACCGCCGCCTCCTCCCTCCTCGGGCCGGCTTTCCCACTCTCCTCGGGAAATCGAACCGTGTCCGGCAGAGCCCACAGCAAGAGCAACACTCCGAGCGCGCCCGCGCCGGTCCAGGCCCCGGCGGGTCCTTGCAGCCAGCGGAGGAAGTCCGTCCAAGTGGGCTTCTCCGGCGCCGGGGCAATCTCTTCCTCCGGCGGTTGGGCCACAAAAGGCGCGGCACGCAGCGATTCGTCATAGGCCATGCGTGATTCAGCGTGGACGAGGGTTTCATACACTCCGTTCAGCCGCTTCATCTGGCATTCGGCAATGTGCCTTTGTTTTTCGTTCTGGAGCTTGTCGGGATGGAGCAGCCTGGCCAGCCGCTTGTACGCCTGCCGGATTTCCTCAACGGTGGCATTCGCGCTGATCCCGAGTTCTTCGTAGTAGGTCATGCGCGCGCCGGACTCACTAGGGTTCATCGACACGCGCCTAAAGAAGGTTTAGAGGGCGATGGGAAAGTTCGGCGTATACAAACGTATGCGGCGGCCTACTCCTCCGCCACCCACGCCAGCGCCGTCACCCGCACCGTGATCCCGGTCTTTTTGGGGCGGATGGTGAGAAGCTCGAATTTCTCGGCCGCCGGGTTCACCGCGGCCGCAATCGAATCCGTCTCCGCCTTGATGGAAGCCTCTAGTTCCTCCTTCTGCGCTTGCAGAGTGGCGATGTCCTCCTCGGCGTGTGTGACGTCCCCGGTTTGCTTCCGCGCCCTGTCGATTCCGCGCACGGCGGTTGCGGCCTTACCGGCCGCGGTGCTGAGTTTTC
>JADLBG010000719.1 GCA_020847895.1 Bryobacterales bacterium | reverse complement strand
GCATCTACCATGACTATCCCCTGCGCCGCATGGGCGTCGTCACCTAAGGCAAGAGCCGGATGCGGGAAACCCGCCCGTCCGGATCCGTGGAGGGGGTTATGGGTAACCATGATCCCTACTCCGACTCTAAGGAGTAGACACTTCCCGCCGGGGCTTGTTACTCACGCTCCGCGATCACCTTCCATTTCATCTTCAGTCCCCGCGGAACCGGTCCCCTTCGCCCGTCCCAATGAAGATAGCCCTGCCCCCGCTGCACTTTTCGCACGAGGATTGACATCCTGGCCGTGCGCCGCCGGTTGAACTCCGGGTCCATCCTCTTCGACTGCCGGATCAGGCCCGAAGCCGGGCCGGCCTCCTCCATCGTTGCCGCAAATGGGATACTCCGCCCCGCCAAATCCAGGGAGTGAAGTTCGAGCCCGATTTCATAGAGCAAAAACGGGGTTGTCTCGCGCTCCCAGTGCACGATCTCGCCTTCCACCACGCTCCCCTGCGGAATAATCACTCTCTCCCCGTCCTTGATATCCCGCGTGAGACGCGCCTTGAATGTCTGCCCGGCAACCGTCTTCTCCAGATCCAACCCCTCTTCCAGTGTGATCTCGAGCATCACCCCAACCGGAAGCAGGATCGGTTTCGGAACGCCGGCAGGCCCGGCCTCCACCTCAGAATCCCCGGCAAACCGTACCTTCGATTCCGTCTGATAGCGCCGGCAACCTCCCACCTTCGTGCGATTCAGATTCTCCAGACCCGCGGCGGTCACCACCATCACTTCGCCCGACACAGGCAGCAGTAGCGGCTCGCCATCCATGTTCGTCCTCTCGTAAACCAGCGATGTGCCGGCCTCAGCCAACCCTAGCTTCTCCGGGATGTCATAGGCCTGCAACTCCAGACGCCGCAGATCCAGCGTCCCGGTGTCCACCCAAAACTGGCCCTGAAAGCTCACCGGAAGTTCCAACTTGCCGGAGCGCAAGCTGTAGTTACTCTGCGCGGCGGGCACGTCGAAGCCGTATTCGTGCGCTGGCCTCCCCGCCCGCTCGTTCAGCCCTTTATAGCGATACTTCGTGGTGGTGATGTCTAGAACCTGCCTCGCCAGCAGGCCGAAACGGCCCGTGCTCACTACCCCGCTTCGAACGACGTCCGCCAGCGATTGATCAAAGAACTGGCCGGAGCCGGCCTTCCCGTACAACTCCTGATCGCCCACCAGTGCCACATCGAACCGCAGCGTGTCGGACTTTCTCCACGCCTCCTCCGGCCCACTGCGCTGAAACCGCTCCACGGTTTGCGTACACACATACTCCGGCAGCCGGCGCTGCTCGCTTTTCATGTGCGCATGAAACCGTTCGAAAAGTCCCTCTGGCTCCTGCCAGCACAGCGCCCCCATTGCCGTGCCCAGGAGAATGGCCAAACAGCAAGCCATCCGTTTCATGGGCGCATTATAGGCTCGCGGGCTTGGGGTTGCACCCCTCCGCCCCTGCAAACTCCGCCCCGCTACCTGGCTGGTGTCAGAGCCGGCTGGCTGAAGTAGCGGAGAAAGAGCCCGGCACAGTGGCAGAAATCTTCAAAGGTAAGCATGCCCGTGTCGAGCTTGCACTCCTCGCAGATTCGCGGCAGTTCCCGGCGGAAAGCAGCGTAGCGGTTTTGAATGTGTTTGGCGCCCGGTAGCGGATGTTGCGCGGAACTCAGCCAATTCCGAACACAGCCAATGGCCGTATCGGGATCATTGCCGTGCACCTGAATGTCCTGGCCGGAAATATCGGAAATCGACTTGTGGTATCTGTCCGGATCGGAATCGAGGATGAGGCACCTCTTGGTGCGGTGATCCTCGCCGCCGAATTCCTTACATGCCAGAAACAGGCCGAGTTCAAACGCCATGTTGAAGTGAGCAAGGCCGGAATGCGGGTCAGGGTGCGCGTAGGAGATATCATGAATGCTCAGCTCACACACCTGGATCAGGCTATAAATTCGCTGAAGCCTGGTCTGAGAGCCGTCCTGGTTTTCCAACGCGCAGCGGGGCACGAAGCCGCAATCGAGAGCGGCAAAGACCACCGCATGGAGGACGGATGTATAGCTTGTGTTGTACGGACAGTTGAGGAAAACCAGCTTGCTAGCGGTCGGCACGATTGGCTTTGGGCTTAGGGTATTGGGCGGACAGGACTTTGTCTATAGCGGCTTTCAAGGCTGCCTCGTCGACGGAGGGGTGGAAGGGGAGAGTGGGGATCATGGGGTCAGACGAACTGCGTCGCAGATCCTCCCATAGCATTGGGTTGCCGGCACTGACCTGATTTTCATGCACTGGCATATTGCGTCTTTCTCTTTTTACCATTTTTTGGGCCCTAACTGAATCATCGGTGGGATCGGTAGAACCTTTAGCAACCCGTCTGTACGCCCGACACTCACCCGACCCAAACATTTTCGGCTCCTCTTGTCAGCCATGGCAACGCCGCGCGATTTGACTCTCCTTCCCGCGGGTCATTATAGTCAAAGGTTGGGTTTAGCCCCTCAACCGATCCGCGATGCCTACTTCCTATCCTGAATCCTACTTCCCTATCCTGTTGCAGGCAGTCATAGGGTGCGTCGTCGCCACTGCCCTTGTCGGGTTGGCATTCCTCCTCGGCAAGCGTGTCAAGAACAAAGTCAAGGAAACCCCCTATGAATGCGGAGTCATCCCCATCGGGACGGCCAAGGAACGCTTCAGCGTGAAGTTCTACCTGGTGGCGATGGTCTTTATTCTCTTCGACATTGAAGCTATCTTTCTTTACCCTTGGGTGGTCGTCTACCGCGACCTGAAAATGTTCGCCTTCCTTGAGATGGTGATCTTCATTGCGCTTATCCTCTGCGGATTCTTCTACATCTGGAAGAAAGGGGTCCTCGGTTGGGCCGAAGAGGAATGGGACCACGGCAGCAGAACAGCGGTTTGGAAGAAGGGCGCAATACGCTGATCCGCCGCCGGCAGGAGCCTAATATGATCCCCGAAGAAATGAACCAAGACCCGGTTGTGGCTGCGATAGCGGAACGGTTTCCACAAGCTATTCAGGAAGCCAAGGGAGACCTGGGTGAGTTGACTCTGGTCATCGCTGCCGAGCATTTAGTCGAGGTTTGCCGCTTGCTTAAGGCGGAGCAAAAGTTTGTCCGGCTGAGCAGCGTGACTGGCGTTGACTGGATGCCGCGCGACCCGCGCCTGGAAGTGGTCTACCACCTCGAGGCGGTGGAAAGGAAACTGCGTCTCCGGCTTAAGGTATGGGCCGCCGGCGAACCTCCCACGCTCGATTCGGTAACCTCCGTATGGCGCGGCGCCGATTGGTACGAGCGCGAGGTCTTCGACCTGTTCGGCGTCGTCTTCCGCAATCATCCCGACATGCGGCGCATCATGATGCCCGACAACTGGGAAGGACATCCGCTACGGAAGGATTTCCCGGTGCACGGCTACAAGTACAGCTACGCGGACCAGGAGTAAGAAACCGCCATGGCAGACATCGATATGCTCACCGAAAACGCCGGCGAACCGGCTGTATCCGAGGCGGGCGTCACCCGTAAGATGACCCTCAACATGGGTCCGCAGCATCCTTCCACGCATGGGGTGCTGCGCATTGTGCTGGAACTGGATGGGGAAACCATCACCAGCGCCAAGCCGGAGATCGGCTTCCTGCACACGGGAATCGAGAAGCAAGCCGAGACGAGGACCTGGCAGCAGGTGGTTCCTCTCACGGACCGCACCGACTATCTGGCGAACCTCTCGAACAACCTTGGTTACGTGCTGGCCGTGGAGAAACTCCTCCAGATGGAAGCGCCGCCGCGGGCGCAGTTCATGCGGGTGCTGCTGACCGAGGTGACGCGGATCAACTCCCACCTGGTGTGGCTGGGCACGAGCGCCCTTGACGTGGGCGCGATGAGCGTCTTTTTTTACACCTTCCGCGAGCGTGAAGAGATCCTCCGCCTGTTCGAGTTCTTCTCGGGCCAGCGCCTGATGACCAGCTACTTCCGGGTGGGCGGTCTGGCGCTTGATGCGCCGCGCGGGTGGCACAAGTGGATCGAGAAGTTTCTCCACGTGATGCCCTCGCGCATCGACATGCTGGAGGGACTGCTCACGGAGAACATCATCTTCAAGCGCCGCACGCAGGGCGTCGGTTTCATCAGCCTCGAGGACATGCTTGACCTGAGCGTCACCGGGCCGATGCTCCGCGCGGCCGGACTGAAGGTGGATGCCCGTAAAGACTACCCCTATTCGAGCTACGACAAGTTCCAGTTCGAAATCCCCACCCGGACGGAAAACGACGTCTATGCGCGATATCTGGTGCGCATGGCCGAGATGCGGGAAAGCCTCAAGATCATTCAACAGGCCTTCGAGGGAATGCCCGAAGGACCGTACACGGCCGATGCGCAGAACGTGGTGCTGCCCGACCGCGAGAAGATGAAGACCCAGATGGAGGCGCTCATCTATCACTTCAAGATCGTCAGCGAAGGATTCCGCGTTCCTCCCGGCGAGGCCTACCAGGTGGTGGAATCGCCGCGCGGCGAGCTGGCGTACTACGTGGTGAGCGACGGCACTTCGAAGCCGTACCGCGTATTCATGCGCACGCCGAGCTTCGGCAACCTCCAGGCGCTCGAGACGCTATTCGTCGGCTTTCCCATTGCCGACTCCATCGCCTCGCTCGGCAGCATGGACTTTGTGCTGGGCGATACGGACAGGTAAGTGTGAAATGACCTTCTCCCCTGAGCTCGAAGAAAAACTCGAAAAACTGATGAACAGCTACCCGCCGGGTAGAAAGAAAAGCGCGCTGATTCCCATGCTGATGTTTACTCAGGATGAGGTGGGCTCCATCACGCCGGAGTTGGTGGAGGAGGTGGCCAGGCGCATCGGGATACCGACGGTGCAGGTGGATGAGGTGGTCACTTACTACTCCATGCTTCACCGCAAGCCCATGGGGAAGTATCACGTCCAGGTGTGCACCAATATCAGTTGCCTGCTGTGGGACGGCGATGAACTCTACGAGCACGCCTGCAAGAAGCTTGGAATCGGCCACAAAGAGGCGACCGCGGACGGAGAATTCTCGCTCGAGGAGGTGGAATGCATGGGCGCCTGTTCGTGGGCCCCCGCCATTCAGGTGAACTACGATTTTCATCACCACGTCACCAAAGAGAAGCTCGATCAGATCATCGACAGTCTGAAGAAACTCCGGTAAACGCCCATGCTCTTCAACGACCCCAGCCCGCTCGAAGTCAAGATCCTTACCAGACGGCTTGGCCTTCCCCACTCGGCTTCCATTGAAACCAACCTCGCCAACGGCGGCTACAAGTCTTTCGAGAAGTCGCTGGAGATGACGCAGGACCAGATTATCCAGGAAGTGAAGGATTCCAATCTGCGCGGCCGCGGCGGCGCCGGATTTCCCACCGGCATGAAGTGGGGATTCCTTCCGCGGCAATCGCCGAAACCGAAGTACATCGTGGTGAATGCGGACGAGAGCGAACCCGGCACATGCAAGGACCGCGTTCTGATCGAAAACGACCCGCACCTGCTCATTGAAGGATGCCTGATCGCGGCCCAGGCGGTGGGAGCGAAAGCCGGCTATATCTACGTACGCGGCGAATACCGCTACCTGATCGACATCCTCGACAAAGCGATTGGCGAGGCTTATTCACGCGGCTATCTCGGCAAGAACATCCTTGGACGGGGCGTCGATTTCGATCTTTACACGCATACGGGCGCCGGCGCCTACGAGTGCGGCGAAGAATCCGCGCTGCTCGAGTCGCTCGAAGGCAAGCGCGGGCAGCCGCGCATCCGTCCGCCGTTTCCCGCGGTCGCCGGGCTATATCAATGTCCCACGGTCCTGAACAATGTCGAGACGTACTGCGCGGTGCCTTCCATCATCGAGATGGGCGGAAAGGCGTGGGCCGACCTGGGCATTCCGAAAGCCGGCGGCACGAAACTCACCTGCCTTACCGGGCATGTGAACAAGACCGGTGTTTATGAGCTGCCGCTCGGTTTCCCGGTGGAGAAGATGATCAACGAGGTGGGCGGCGGCATTCGCGGCGGCAAGAAGATGAAGGCGTTCATTCCCGGCGGCTCCTCATGCCCTGTGTTGACGGGCGAGGAAGCCTGGCCGCTGACGATGGATTACGACTCGATGGCGAAGGCCGGGACCATGCTCGGCTCCGGCGGCGTCATCATCATGGACGAAACTACGGACATGGTGAAGGCCGCGCTGCGCATCATGCACTTTTACGCGCACGAAAGCTGCGGATGGTGCATCCCCTGCCGCGAGGGTACGGCATGGTTGAAGAAGCTGCTGACGCGGCTCAACCAGGGCGTGGGGACGGCGAAGGACGTGGACCTCGTCGGCGATCTCGCGGACAACATGCTGGGCAAGACTTTCTGCCCGCTGGGTGATGCCGCCGCGCTGCCCACGGCGTCCATCGTCCGCAAATTCCGTCACGAATTCGAAGCGAAACTGGCCAGGACGCAGGTAGCAGTTCCCGACATGGCCAACAAGCCTTTTGTGATTGTCTGATGCGTTGGAGAAATGGTGGTGTGAATGGCTGATCTTGTCAACCTGACAATCAACGGCCGGGCCATCCAGGCGCCGGCGGGAACGCTGGTGATCGATGCGGCGAAGAAAGCGGGGATCGAGATTCCCGCGTTCTGCTATTACGAAGGCTACTCGCTGCAGGCGGCCTGCCGGATGTGTCTGGTGGAAGTGGAGAAGATGCCCAAGCTGCAGGCGGCGTGCACGCTGCCGGTGGGCGAGGGGATGGTGGTGAGGACCGAATCGGCGCCGGTGGTGAAGACCCGCAAATCGATGCTCGAATTCCTGCTTGCCAACCATCCGCTCGATTGTCCGGTGTGCGACAAGGGCGGCGAGTGCGAAGTGCAGGACATGTCGTTCCGCTACGGCGTGGGAGAGAGCCGTTTCACGGAGATGAAACATCACGTGGACGAGAAGCAGTGGTCGCCGGTGGTGTTCTATGACGGCCCGCGCTGCATTCTCTGCTACCGCTGCGTGCGAGTGTGCAATGAAGGGATGGGCGTGGGGGCGCTGGGCAT
Organism: Bryobacterales bacterium; assembly: GCA_020847895.1. Classification (GTDB taxonomy): domain Bacteria; phylum Acidobacteriota; class Terriglobia; order Bryobacterales; family Bryobacteraceae; genus CADEFT01. The sequence continues at coordinate 5,187 of JADLBG010000719.1, read as the reverse complement.
CATCAATCGCGGCGAGCAGTCGCTGATCACGCCGAACGTCGAGGATCACCTCGACTGCGACGAGTGCGGCATGTGCATCGACATCTGCCCCGTGGGCGCGCTCACCAGCGGCACCTACCGTTACCGGACGCGGCCCTGGGAGATGAAGCACGTGGGCTCCATCTGCGCGTTCTGCTCGGACGGCTGCAAGACAACTCTCGGGGTGCGCGGCCATGAGATCATCCGCGGCAACAACCGGGACCGCAGCGGAATCAACGGCGAATTCCTTTGTATGAAGGGCCGGTACGCCTTCGATTTCATCGAACATCCGGCGCGGCTCACCTCGCCCCTCATGAAGGTGAACGGCAAGTTCGAGGAAGTCAGTTGGTCGAAGGCTCTCGAAGCCGCGGCGAAGAAGTTCGCCGAAGTGAAGTCGCGCGGGGGCAAGTTCGGCATCGCCGGATCCACCAAGACGACGAACGAAGAGAATTTCTACCTCCAGAAATTCGCCCGCGAGGGGTTGGGAACGAACAACATCGATCACCACCGCTCGGGCGACGTGGTGACGCTTATCGACGCACTGGACGGGCGAGCGGACGCGCTTGCCACCATGGCGGATGTCTACACGATGACGGCCTCGCTGGTCATCGGCTCCGATCTGGCGCAGGAGCATCCCCTCATTGCCTTCCAGTTGCGCGCCAACAACCGGCATCATCACAGCAATACCTACGTGGTGACGAAAGGCCCGGTTCGCGAGGACAAGTACGCGGCGGCCCCGGTGCGTTGTGAAGAGGGCAAGGAACTGGAGGCCGTGGAAGGGCTGAGAGAACAGCTATCGAAGGAGAAGGAACTGCTGGTTGTCTTCGGCGACGCCATCAAGGGCGAGGCGGTGAGGAAACTGGTAGCCTTCGGCGATTCGCTGGGCATTGCGGTGAAATATATCTGCCTGGTGGATTACTCGAATTCACGCGGCGCGATGGATATGGGGTTACTCCCCGATCTCGGCCCCGGATACGTGCCTGTGGAGAACCCGGGGATGGCGCTGCCTGAAATGATGGCCGCCAGGGACCTGGATGTGCTCTGGGTGGTGGGGGCCAATCCGCTGGCGCGCCATGAACTTGGCTCGTCCGGCGCTTTCGTGGTGGCGCAGGAAATGTTCCTCACGGAAACCGCCAAGCGCGCCGACATTGTCTTGCCCGCGTCGGCTGCTTATGAGAAGAGCGGCACGGTCACCAACGTTACGGGGGAATGCCAGAAGTTGCACGCGGCCGGGCGGACGATGGGGACCAAGCCCGATCTGGAGATTCTGGGGCTGCTCGCCAAGGAGATGGGGCTGAATCTCGGAATCTGGTCCTCTTCCAACGTTTTCGAAGAGATCCGGAAATCCGTTCGTGGGTATAATATTCCTTTGCCAATCATAGCTACCGGCCAGGCGGCGCAAACCAACGCGTTGAGCGGGAGAGTTCCGGTGGCGCCGCGTCCGGACCTGATTCAATCCGCGGGGAATACGCTGTTCACGTCGGGCTCGCTCGGGCGCTACTCGAAGAAGTTGACGTCGGTTCTCGAGCATCCCGGCCAGTTGTACCGGCCGTAAGTCGGAATTCGAAATGGAATTCATCATCATCAGCCTAGTGAAGGCCGCAGTGGTGGCCGCTGTATTGCTCACGCTCGCCGCGTACCTGGTGTGGATTGAACGGAAGGTTCTGGCGCACATCCAGTTGCGGGTGGGTCCGTACCGCGTGGGTCCGAACGGTCTGCTGCAACCGCTGGCGGACCTCATCAAACTGGTCACCAAGGAAGGCGTCATGCCCGCCCAGGTGAACAAATTCTATTACCTGCTGGCTCCGTTCCTGGCGGTGGCTCTGGCGCTGGTCTCGATCTCAGTGATTCCCTTCGGCACGCAGATCGAAGTCTTCGGGATCAAGACCTACATGGGATTGGCGGATGTGAACATCGGGCTGCTGGTGATCCTGGCGGTTTCGGCTGTCAGTGTGTACGCCATCGCGCTCGGCGGATGGGCTTCCAACAACAAGTACGCCCTGCTTGGAGGGCTGCGGAGCGCGGCGCAGATGATCAGCTACGAATTGCCGATGTCGCTCGCCATCGCCTCGCCGCTGCTGATGGCGAACACGCTGAGCCTGAGAGAGGTAGCCGAATCGCAGGCGGGTTTTTATTTCGGCTTCCTGCCCAAGTGGTACATCTTCCAGATGCCGATGCCGCAAGTGATCGCTTTCGCCGTCTTCCTGATTGCCGGTTTTGCGGAGACCAACCGCGTGCCGTTCGACCTGCCGGAAGCGGAGAACGAACTGGTGGCGGGCTTCCATACCGAATACAGCAGCACGTGTTTTGCGGCCTTCTTCACGGCCGAGTATGTGAACATGGTGACCATTTCCGCGCTGGCGACGCACCTGTTTCTGGGGGGTTGGAATCCGATTTTTCCCGAGCCGGCGGCGGGCGTGGTACCGGTCCTGATCTTCCTCGGAGCGGCGGCCGCGCTCTTCTTCCACGGTTTGAACAATGTATCGACGCGGCCCTGGGACAAGTATTCGTTCCCCGTGGCAGGCGTGGTGGCGCTGGGCGTGGCGGGCATCTTCGCGCTGGCCTTCCTGCCGCTGCCGGAGCCGCTTTCGGCCATCGCCAATGCGCTCCATCCGCTGTTCTGGTTCGGCGTGAAGGTGGGCGCGATTCTGTTCCTGTTCATCTGGGTTCGCGGGACGCTGCCGCGGTTCCGTTTTGACCAGTTGATGAAGTTCGCCTGGACGTTCCTGTTCCCGGTTGCGATTGTGCAGTTGCTCGCCACGGCATTGATGGTGGCGTTGGTGAAATAAGTCCCATGGATGCGATTCTGTTTCTGCTGTTCGCGGCCATCGCGGTGGCCTGCGGAATCAACCTGGTGGTGCAGACCCACCCGATTTCGAGCGCGCTGTCGCTGATAGGCGTCATGGCGTCGCTGGCGGTTCTCTATCTGCTGCTCGGCGCGGAGTTCATGGCCGCGGCGCAGATGATTGTCTATGCCGGGGCCATCATGGTGCTGTTTGTCTTCACCATCATGCTGCTGAACGCCGGCGCGGAGCAAAGGAAAGGCAAATCGATCATTGCCAAGGTATTAGGCGTGCCCGCGCTGATCGCCTTTCTGGGGCTGGTGAGCTTTCTCATCCAGTCCCTGCTGCCGCGGAGCGAAGAAGTGAAGTTCGGCGCCTTCACGGGCGGCACGGCGCAGGCTATCGGAAAGAAACTCTTCACCGAATACCTGCTGCCGTTCGAGGTAACCTCGGTGCTGATTCTGGTGGCGATTCTCGGCGCCGTGGTGCTGGCCCGCAAGGAGATCTGACCCATGCCCACAAGCGTGCCTCTGAACTGGTATCTGATTCTCAGCGCGATTCTCTTCGGGCTGGGAATCGCCGGATTCATCTTCCGGCGCAACATCATTACAGTGTTCATGTCCATTGAGCTGATGCTGAACGCGGTGAACCTGAGTTTCATTTCGTTCAGCTATCAATTGAGGCAGGTGGACGGGCACATCTTTTCCTTTTTTGTCATGGTGGTGGCCGCGGCGGAAGCCGCGGTGGGGCTGGCGATTATCCTCACGGTGTTCAAGAACCGCGCCACGCTTGCCATTGACGACGTGAGCTCGATGACGAACTGACCCATGCAACATCTCTGGCTGATTCCCTTACTACCCCTCGCCGGCTTTCTGATCAACGGCCTCATCGGCAAGCGGCTGCCGAATTTTCCGGTCAGTGTCATTGCCGTGGTTTCGGTGGCGTTGAGCTTCGGGTGGGTGTTGAAGACGCTATCGGCGCTCGGCCCGCTGGAGACGGCGTACGTCGAACGCTACTACACGTGGTTCCAGAGCGGCACGTTGAACATTGGGGTGGACCTGGCGGTGGACCGGTTGACGGCCGTCATGCTTCTGGTGGTGACCGGCGTCGGCTTGCTGATCCATATCTACGCCATCGGCTACATGGCGCATGAAGGCGGCTACTACCGCTTCTTCTCCTACATGAACCTGTTCATGTTCTTCATGCTGACGCTGGTGCTGGGCGCCAATTTCCTGATGATGTTCGTCGGCTGGGAGGGGGTGGGCCTGTGCAGCTATCTGCTCATCGGCTTCTACACGCTCAAGAAGAGCGCGGGCGATGCGGCGAAGAAGGCATTCATCGTCAACCGTATCGGAGATTTCGGCTTCTCGCTGGCGATGTTCCTGGTGGTGGTGAACTTCGGCTCACTCGATTTCCAGAAGGTGTTTGACGCCGTGCGGCCCATGCCGGTGGAACAGAGCGCCGGTTTGTTGACCGCCATCGCGCTGCTGTTCTTTGTCGGAGCGACGGGAAAATCGGCGCAGGTACCGCTGTATGTATGGCTTCCGGACGCCATGGAAGGCCCCACCCCGGTTTCGGCCTTGATTCACGCCGCGACAATGGTGACCGCGGGCGTCTATATGACCGCCCGCGCCTCGGTGATCTTCGAGCGATCGCCGATGGCAATGGACGTGGTTGCGGTGGTGGGGGTCGTTACGGCGGCGATGGCGGCAACGATCGGCATCACGCAGTTCGACATCAAGAAGGTATTCGCTTACTCGACGGTTTCCCAGTTGGGGTACATGTTCATCGCCTGCGGAGCGGGCGCATTCTCGGCGGGCATCTACCACCTGGTGACGCACGCCTTCTTCAAAGCGTTGCTGTTTCTCGGCGCGGGCAGCGTGATTCACGCGCTCGGAGGGGAGCAGGATTTGCGCCACATGGGCGGGCTGATGAAGAAAATTCCCATCACCTTCGGGGTGCTCGCCTGCGCGTGGCTTGCCATCAGCGGCGTTCCGGGCTTTTCCGGCTTCTATTCGAAGGACGAGATCCTGATGGCGGCGCATCACAGCTCTCCGTGGATTTATTGGGTGGGCGTGGTGACGGCGGGCATGACGGCGTTCTACGTTTCGCGCGCGATGTTCCTGTGCTTCTTCGGCAGCTACCGCGGGCATCATCATCCGCATGAATCGCCGTTCGTGATGTGGGGGCCGCTCGCCGTGCTTGCCGTGCTTTCGGTGATCGGCGGATGGTACTTCAATGTGCCTCACTACCTGGCTCCGATGTTCCCGCTGGCCGAAGGGGCGCACGATGAAACGCTGGTCTACATTTCGGTGGCCTTCGGATTGGGCGGCATCGCGCTTGCCTACCTGATGTACGTGGTGAGTCCGGGAATTCCGGACGCGAT
>JADLBG010000718.1 GCA_020847895.1 Bryobacterales bacterium | reverse complement strand
GGCGCCCGTGACCCGTTCACCATGCTCTTCCTGGGCAGTTTCCGCCACATTCCCAACCAGGAAGCCCTCGATTGGTTCGCCAAACTCGTGCTGCCTCGCGTTGTCGAACGCTGCCCGCGGGCAAAGCTGGTGATTATCGGGTCCGATCCCCCACCCCGTCACTCGCTGCCCGTCGACGATAAGAACATCGAGATTCGTGGGTTCGTCGAGAACCTTTACGAACCCTTCGCCCGCTACGCCGTCTTTGTCTGTCCGATTCTCAGCGGCTCAGGTGTCCGCGTAAAGCTGCTGGAAGCGTTTTGCACCGGAATCCCCGCGGTTTCCACTTTTCTGGGCGCGGAGGGCCTTACTGCCGTTGACGGGGAAATTTGCCGACTTGCGGACGATCCCGGCGAATTCGCAACTCGCATTCTCGAGCTTTTCAACCGGCCAGGGGAAGCAGCCGGGATGGTGCAACGCGCACACAGTTACGTCACAACGGAACGCGACATCACCCGCATGACCGTGAAATTGCTCGATAGCTACCGGTCCGCATTACGCCGGAAGAGGGAACACTCCGCTACTTCGCCGGAGCCTTAGTCAGCAACTCCTTTTTCAGCCGGCCGGTAATCTTTCGCGCGGCCCGGTCTAAGGAGTCCGAAGTGGTGTTCTTCGGAGGCTCATACACGGACCAGACCACTTTCTTCGTGGTGCGGTCTACCAGAAACACCATCCCACGCCCTCTCCTGAAGGTGGATACAGGATTTGCAACGGCGCCGCTCTCCTTGATGGCCCCCTCGCTCGAATCCTCGTCCTTTTCCTTCTCTGCGGGTTTTTCCGGAGGATACAGCTCCGTCATTTTATTCTCAAAGGCCGGTCCTAGCGAATCCGTAAAGACTGCGTCGGCCGCCTTGGGATCCGTGACCACTACATAGAGATCCGCCGCCAGGAGATGATTCGCGAGGTATTGATCCATGCCGTTCGACATTGGCAACACGTACACAGACTTCACCCGAACAAGGTCCGCGTTCGCCGCAAAGACCGCGGGAAGAATCAAGATTGACAACAGCCAGCGCATCGCTTCTATGGTAGCGCCTCGCGCAGCACGGGGTAGAACTGCACGAATACGTTATCCGCGGCGCCGTGCTGGTTATGACAGTTCCAGCAAGCGTCTTTGCGAAACGGGGCTGAATCCGCCATGGGCTTTCCGCCCTCGCCAATGAAGTTGAAGTAGGCCCATTTTTCGGGAAACCTCTTTTCATCCTTCAGGGCGACCTCGATCCCGAGGGGCGCGGCTTCGAACGAACCCTGCCGGTTGATGGATTCCTTGGTTCCCCTCGCAAAGACTTCCATCACCATCATCGTCTTATCCGGGAACTTCCGGTTCTTGAGGAAATACGCGTAGGCTTCCCGTTGGAGATAGATATTGTGGTAGTTCATCCGCGGCTTTTCCTGGCCCTCCGTGTAGCCCATGCCCAGGTTTGCCCCGGCGAACATCCATTCCCGCCATCCCTCGGGCCGCGTGAGCCGTCCGCTTGCCGTATACTTCGGACCGGGCATTCCCGGTTCCGCGGAGGACAGCGCCACGGGTATCAACAGTAGAAGCATCGCGACGCGCATACCCTCCACCCTACCGCCTTTCGAGCAGCGGCCGCAGCGCCTTCATCACATTTCCGGCCACAATCCGGTTGCCCGGCGACAGCGGATGTAATCCGTCCTTCTGCATCAGATCGGGATGCAGAGCCACCCCGTCGAGCAGAAAGGGCAACAGCGGCACGCGATGCTTCCGTGCGATCTCCGGATAGATGCGGTCGAACTCCTTGATATAGTCCGGCCCGTAATTGCGGGGCAGCGTAATCCCAGCCAGCAGCACCTTCACCCCGGCTTTCCGCAGTTCCGTAATGATCAGGTCCAGGTTGGCACGCGTCTTCGCCACGGGGATGCCTCGCAACCCATCGTTCGCTCCCAGTTCCAGAATCACAATCCGCGGCTTGCCGGCAAGCACGGTGCTGATGCGCTCCACGCCGCCGCTCGAAGTATCCCCGTTCACACCCTCATTCACCACACGGTAGCGGTAGCCTTCGGCGTCCAGTTCCTTCTGGAGGTAGTCGGGAAAACTCAGCCCGGCGTCGACGCCAAACCCCGCGGTGAGGCTGTCGCCGAACGCCACAATCACGGGCCGGTCATCCGCCGGGGCCGCCTTTGCCGCCGGCGGTGGAGCCTTTAGCTGCTCTGCCGGCGGCGCTTCCCTACCGCACCCGGCCAAAGCAACCAGCATCAAGAGAAGATAAATGCGCACGCAATGCCATAATAAGAAGTTGTAGAGGTGAATGTCGAACCAACCCGCTCCGCGGCCGGCCATTCTGGTATCCGGTCTTACCAAGTCGATCACGAACGGAGCAAACACCGTGGAGATTCTCCGCGGCATCAATTTTGCGGTGCCGCGGGGCCAGTTCATCGCCATCATGGGGCCTTCGGGCAGTGGCAAGAGCACTCTCCTTGGCCTGCTTGCCGGCCTTGACACGCCAACGGCGGGCAGCATCGTGCTCGACGGGCAGGAGATTGCGGGGCTTGCCGAGGACAGCCTTGCGCTCATCCGCGGGCGTAAGATAGGCTTCGTTTTTCAGTCTTACCAGCTCATCCCGACACTCACCGCGATCGAAAACGTTCTCCTTCCGCATGAACTGGCAGGTGAGGCCAACGGCCTCGCGCGCGCCATGGAGCTGCTCGAAAATGTCGGCTTATCGGAGCGCCGGGATCACTACCCCATCCAGCTTTCCGGAGGCGAGCAGCAGCGCGTCGCCCTGGCGCGCGCCTTCATGGTGCGCCCGCCCATCCTCATGGCCGACGAGCCCACGGGCAACCTCGACTCGGCCAACGGTGAGCACGTGCTGGAACTTCTGCTTTCCATGAACCGCAGAGAGGGTACGACGTTAGTCCTGGTGACCCATGACGCGACTCTGGCCGCCCATGCCGACCGCATCCTCCGGCTCAAGGACGGAGTCATCGTCGGAGACGAGCTTCGTGCCTGACCGCTTCTCTTTTTCCACTGCCCGCAAGATTGCCTGGCGCGAGGCTCGCGCCTCCTCCACGCGCTTCCTCTTTGTGATCCTCGCCGTTTCGCTCGGCGTCGGGGCGCTCACCGGAGTCCGCGGCTTCAGCCAGTCATTTCGCGGCATGCTGATGCGGGACGCGCGCCAATTGATGGCGGCGGACATGACCGTGCGCGCCTTCTCCCTCCCAACACCCACTCAGGAGTCCGTACTCGAAAAGCTTGCAAGGTCCGGAGTTGACCAAACGCAGGTGACGGAGACGGTTTCCATGCTCTCGATACCGTCCCAGAGTACGCCGGTTCTTGTGTCCGTCAAGGCAGTGGATCCAGCCGTCTACCCGTTCTACGGCGCTCTGAAACTGAATCCGCCGTTGACCTTGCGGCAGGCCCTGCAACCGGACGCCGTCGCGGTATCCGGCGATCTCCTGGTGCGGCTCGACATCAAAACGGGAGACACCGTCAAGCTTGGTGAAGCGAACTTCCGCATCGCGGCCGTGGTCACCGCGGAACCCGACCGCATGGCGGGCAGCCTCAATGTGGGTCCGCGCATCCTCATGAGCCGCGCCGGGCTTGACCGCACCGGCCTCATCACGCTCGGCAGCCGCGCCGCCCAGCGCGTTCTCTTCCGCTTTGAACCCAACTCCGTCCCCGTCTCGAGGGCGCGCGCGGAGTTGAAAGAAGCCTTTCCGGATGCGCAGATCATAGATTATCGCGAGACGCATCCGCTGATTACCCGCGGTCTCGACCGCGCCACCACTTTCCTAAGCCTCGTCAGCCTCATCGCCCTGATCGTCGGGGCGCTCGGCGTGGCGATGGCCATGCATTCCCACCTTCAGCAGAAAATGGACATCATCGCCGTGATGAAATCCATCGGAGCGCGCTCGGGGCAGATCATGACCATCTACACCCTCCAGACCCTGATGCTAGGGCTTCTCGGCGGGGCGGCCGGCATTATCGTCGGGCTCGCCGTGCAGCGCGTCTTCCCGCCATTGATCGCCCGCTATTTTCAAATCGATCCGGGACTTCATTGGGATCCCGGATCCGCGCTACAGGGCCTGGCCACGGGGGTTCTCACCACGCTGCTCTTCACCCTGCCGCCGCTGCTGAGCATCCGCGCCATCCGTCCCAGCATCATTCTGCGGCGCGAGATGGAAGATGCCCGCCCCCACTGGCGCGACCGGCTGAAAAACGGCCGGACAGGCGCCATCGCCGGCGCCGTGATCATCGCGGGCATCCTTGCCATTGGCTGGTGGCTTAGCGAATCCCTGCGCGTCGGCCTCTACTTCGCCGGCGGATTCCTGGCGAGCATTCTCATGTTGGCCGCCATAGCTACCGGCATTCTCGCCCTGCTGCGCCGCGCCGCGCGCTGGAGCCGGCAGGCGCTGCCAGCGGCCATCCGGCATGGACTGGCAAATATCTACCGGCCCGGTAACCAGGCTTCGGCCCTGCTGGTCGCTCTCGGCCTGGGGGTCATGTTCACGCTGACGGTCTACCTGGTGCAGAAGTCGATGCTGGTCCAGATCGCCAACAGCGCGCCGCCGGGAATGCCGAATGTTTTCCTTATCAACATCACCTCGCTCGAACGCGACGGCATTGCCGGGATGCTCCACCATCAGAAGGGCATTCAAGGTCCCGCCGAAGTCATCCCCATCGTTTCCGCACGCATGCTTCGGATCGACGGTGCGGCCGTTCAGGACCTGCCATTGAAGGGATTCTCCCGCCGCTTCCGCCAGAGCCGCTCCGTTACCTGGAGTGATTCCCTCAATTCTCAGACTGTGGTTACCGAGGGCAAATTCTGGGGTCCGAAGGACACTGCGCAATCCGCCGGTGTTCAACTCTGCGTCGGCGAAGACGTGGCGAAAATTCTTTCCGTCAAGCCGGGAACCCGCATCGACTGGATCGCCGGTGGGCGCACCTTCACCGCCCAGGTCTCCTGCGTTTATCGCAGCGAGGCGGTGCGCATCGGCTCCAACCTGGAATTCCTCTTCATCCCGGGAGCCCTCGACGGCATCCCCACGCTTCATTTTGCCGCCATCCGCATGCAGCCCGCACTGGTCGCGCAGCTCCAGCGCGATGTGTTCCGGCGCTTTCCGACGGTGACGGTAATCAATGGGGCGGATGTCCTCGCTATCATTCAGGATGTGGTGGATCAGATCGCGCTCGTGGTGCGATTCATCTCCTTTTTCGCAATTCTCGCCGGTGCGATCATTCTTGCTTCGAGCGTTGCCGGAACGCGGTTCCGCCGCGTCCGGGAAGTGGTGATCCTCAAAACGCTCGGCGCTACACGCCGCCGCATCGCAGGCATTTTCTCCGTCGAGTTTCTCCTGCTGGGCGCTGTCGCGGGCATCCTGGGAAGTCTTCTGGCCACGGGCTTTTCCCTACTCTTGCTGAAACGCCTCTTCCAGGTAGACTACCGCTTCGAACCCTGGCCCCACCTCGTCGCGATTCTGCTTACCGCGATACTCGCCAACATTGCCGGCTGGCTGGCCAGCTATCGCATTCTGCAACAGAAGCCAATGGAGGCTTTGAGGAACAGCCTATGAATACCTACGACGCCCTGCTTCTGGTCGGGTTCGGAGGACCGGAGAAGCCTGAAGACGTCATGCCCTTCCTCGAAAACGTCACCCGCGGCCGCGGCGTGCCCCGCGAGCGTCTGCTGGAAGTGGCGGAGCATTACCATCATTTCGGGGGAGCAAGCCCGATTAACGGCCACCACCGGGCGTTACTCGCCGCGCTCGAAAAGGAACTTAGCATACACGGTATGCCGATGCCGCTCTATTGGGGCAACCGCAACTGGCATCCCATGCTCGCCGATACGATGCGGCGGATGAAGCAGGACGGCGTGCGCCGGGCTCTCGCCTTCGTCACGTCGGCCTTCAGTTCCTATTCGGGCTGCCGTCAATACAAAGAGAACATCGCCGCCGCCCGCGCCGCCGTGGGCGAGGGCGCGCCGGAAGTGGTCAAGATCCGGGTCTTCTCCGAACACCCGGCGTTTCTCGAAGTGATGCGCCAGCAGGCCTTCGACGCGCTGCGGCTCCTGCCCTTGGACCTTCGTGCGAATGCGATGCTGTTATTCTCCGCGCACAGTATCCCGATGTCCATGGCGGCCACCTGCCGCTACGCGCACCAACTCGAAGAAGCTTCGGCGGCCGTCGCGCGTCTGCTGAAACGCGAGCAGTACCGGCTGGTTTACCAGAGCCGCAGCGGTTCGTCCACGCAACCGTGGCTCGAGCCGGATATCCTCGACGCGCTCCGGCAATACCATGCTGAAGGCGGCAAGGCTGTTGTCATCGTTCCCATCGGGTTCGTCTCGGACCACATGGAGGTCCTCTACGACCTTGATGAGGAAGCCCGTCATCTCTGCGAGGAACTCGGCCTGACGATGGTCCGCGCGGGCACGGCGGGGGCCCATCCTTACTTCGTTCGCATGGTCCGCGAGCTGATTCTGGAACGTATGGAGGGTGGAGGCGTCATCCCGGGGCTTTGTACACCGGAATGCTGCCCGCCTCCGGCGCGCCGGCAAGCGCTCTAATCTAATCTACGCGCGCCGTGAGCGCTTCCTGAAGATTTCAAAGAGTTTCTTCCTCGGTGTCACCTACGGCCACGCATCCGTCAACGTCCGGGCTACAAGCCCGGGGGGGTGGTGACGCCGCTGGTGGCGGTGGCGGGAGCGCGGTCACCCCACCCGCCACACCGGTACTTCCCCGCCCAGAAACATCCCCAAATCCCTTGCCGCGAACCGCAGCCCCACGAAGAACGCCCCAAACGCCGCGTACACCGCGCTCACTTCGTCAAACCGCATCTCGTAGATCAGCTTCTTGAACACCAGCGAATCACCGGCGAACAGATCCACGCCCCATTCCCAATCGTCGAACCCGATGGAGCCGGTGATGATCTGCCGTACCTGACCGCCGTAGCGCCGCCCCACCAGGCCGTGCTCGTGCATCATGCGCGCCCGGTCGGCCATCGGTTCCATGTACCAGTTCTTGTGTTCGCCGCGCTTGCGGTCCATCGGGTAGAAGCACACATAGCGCGCCGGCGGAATATCGGGAAACAATCGCGGCGCCATCGCCTCGCGTTGCCGTTGCAGCACCTCTTCGACACCGGCATTCCACTCTTCACTGTGTGGCGTCACCCCTCTTTCGGCGAGCGACGCATACGTCTTGCCGCTGGATTCATACAACCCCAACTCCACCACGGACACGTACGAATTCACCGGCTCCAGGAACTCCGACAGCCGCAATCGCGAGACGGCCATCTGCGCGGCCGCGAGTTCCTCGAAATCCTTACGGAAGTGGATCAGCATCAGGTCACATTTGTGCCCCAGCATGGCGTACGGAGCGCTCGACCTCCCATCTCCCAGGGCGCCGGCGGCCTCGCCGGCAATCTCCTGCTTCTCCTTCTCCGGAAGCGCGCGCCAGGCGCTCCACTTCACACGCATCATCTGGTGCAAAACGGCTGCCCCCTCCAGGGTCAGCGGTACGGCAGGCAATACTTGACTCATCGTATATTAATGATGCCATTTCCTCGCGCGAGCCTTTACCGCGGGAATAGGCGCGTCAACAGCGCCGCGTCGAGTTCCATCACGGTTTTGCATGGTTTCTGCGCGGCTTGCACCACTCACTGCGCCCGGCCGGCGGGCAAATCCAGCGATCCAGCGGGCAACAGCGCCCGCCGCGGGATCAGGTCCCGATGCGGGTATGGATCCATGGCGTGGCTTTGGTGATCTTCGTCTCCACGTTCATACTCCCGATGGCCACCCGTACTCCGGAGCCAATCCCAGTTCTTTGGGCGCGCCAGATAGGGCGCGGGTGGAGTGTTGCAGGCGAGAATGAGCAATACCTTTGGACGGCGTTGCGCGGCAAGCGGGCGGGCGGCAGCCGAGGCGGGCAACCCCGCCGGGCAACTGCCGCCTCGTGGTCCGCATGGCTATGCTTACGGTTTGTAGGCGATGCAGTCGATTTCGACCTTCATCGCGTCGTTGGCGAACTTCGTCTCCACGGTGGTACGCGCCGGCTTCGTCTCGCCGAAGAATTCGGCATACACCGAGTTCATGGCGTTGAAATCGCGTCCGTCCTTGAGAAACACCGAGCACTTCACCACGTCGGCCATGCTTGCCCCCGCGGCGGTCAGGATGCGCTGAATGTTGGTGAGCGTGACGCGTGTCTCGTGCTCGATTGTCCCGAAGGAGAACTCGTTCGTCACGGGGTCGATAGGCCCCTGGCCGGCGACGAAGATGAAGCCGCCGGCGCGGACCGCGGGCGAATACGGTCCGCGCGGTTTTGGACTGTCGGATGGATAGATGCGTTCAATCATTGTCTATCCATCCTACCGTGAGGTTTTGCCCGGTGGCCTACCCGTCGGTCTTCTTGCGGCGCGTTGTGGTCTTGCGCGCGGGCTTCGGACCATCGGCGGCCTTACGCGGAGCGCGTTTGCGAACCGGAGCCGGCTTCGGCGGAGGAGGATTCGGCTCCATCATCGTCGGCTGCCCCTCGACATAGGGCTGCGGCCCGTCTTCCTCTTCCTCGGGCTCCGGCAGTTCCGGCGCCGGTGGCAATGCGGGAGGATAGAACTCGGTGCCCAGGTACACCGTGGCGCCCTTTTCGTGCCGTTCCAACCGCACCACGAAGCTGTCCTGCGCGAAGTTGAGGAACTCCGAGAATTCCTGGAAACCGTAAGTGTGAATGTCGAACCGCGGAAACTCCTCGGCCAACCACCCACCCAGCTCATCGGCCGGACGGCCATCCTCCATCTCCAAACGATGGATTTCCAGCACTTCGCGCAGCACGGGCAGGGCCTCCTCAGGCTTCACCACCGGCCCCGACGGTCCCTTGCGCTCGATGGTGTAATGTCCGCCGTGGCCCTTGGCTTCCACCAGGCCCGCCTTCTTCATCTTGTCGACGAACTCCGAAAAGCTGTTGCAGCCATAAGCCTTCTCGGAAAACGCCGGGTCCAGTTGCAGCATGGTGGATTTCAGAAGCCCAAGCTGCGGCTTCACTTCGCGCCGTTCGAGGACCTGGAGCGCGCGCTCCACCAGCGGCATGGCGTGGGTAAGGTCGAGCGGAGCGGGGCGGTTCCGCTGCCATTTCTCCCGCTTTTCGTCGCGGCGCTCATGCCGGTCCGGACCGCGATCCGGGCCACGATCCGGACCACGGTCCGGACCACGGTCCGGACCACGGTCCCCGGACTTCTCCTGGGGCCGTTCATGCGGCCGCTCTTCCCTTCTTTCTTCCCTGCGTTCTTCCCGCCGCTCTTCCTTGCGTTCCTCGCGCCGCTCGGGAACCACGGCGGCCACCTTTTCGCCGCGCGAGTCGAGCAGCGCTTCATAGCTGACGAATTCGTGGCAGTTCTGCTGGAGGATGGTGCTGGTGAACGCTTTTCCGCCGACAATGAAGATTCGTTTCCCGAACTCCTTCAGCTTGTTCACCAGAGGTATAAAGTCACTGTCGCCGCTGACGATGGCGAAGGCGTTCACATGCGGGTGCGTGAATGCCATCTCCAGTGCGTCCAGGGCGAGGTTTATATCTGCGCCGTTCTTGTCGCCGCGCGGCGACGGGTTGCGCTGGACCATTTGCACGGCGTTCTCCGCCATCTGGCGAGTGGCAGAGTCCTGCCGGCTCCAGTTGGCGTAGGCGAACTTGGCAACGATGTCGCCGCGCTCCTTCAATGCGTCCAGTGCGAGTGAGACGTCAAAGTCCCGGCGCAAGGTCGATTTCACACCGATCTCGATATTGTCGTAGTCGACAAACACGGCGATGTTGAGTTTTTCTTGCATCTGTTCTCTCAACCTGTGCGATCTTCTTCTTTTCGATTCCTTCGGGCGCACATGCCTGCGGCTTGCGCACCCGGTAGACGATACGCTACGCCCTGAAAGGCGGCGCACGCTACCTGCCCCGAAGAGGCAAACTGCTTCAAGCAGGCTGCTGGGTTGCTGATCGAATAAAATTGACGATCTCTTCCAGCGATGCACCCGGCTGAAACACCTCTGCCACCCCGTACTTCTCTTTTAACTGTCTGGCATCCTCATCGGGAATGATGCCCCCAACTACAACCACCAATCCGGTCATGTCCTTTTCGCGGAGCAACTCCATCAGCCGGGGAACAATCGCGTTGTGAGCTCCGGAGAGAATGCTGAGTCCGATTACCCGCACATCCTCCTGCAGGGCGGCGTTGACGATCATCTCGGGTGTCTGCCGCAGTCCGGTATAGATTACTTCCATACCGGCATCCCGCAGAGCCCGGGCAATCACCTTGGCGCCCCGGTCATGACCGTCGAGACCTGGTTTGGCTACAAGAACTCGGATCGGACTGGTCATTTGTTGATAACCAAATTATAGAACGCTCCGCTAAAGTACGCTGGTCTCGGTCCAGGCGCCGAAGACATCCCGGAACGCCTGGCAGATTTCCCCCACGGTCACGTACGCCTTCACTGCGTCCAGAATGTGAGGCATGGTGTTCTCCTTGCCTGCCGCCGCTTCTCGCAGCCGGTCCAGACATGTCTTTGCCCTGGCGGAGTCCCGCTTGCGCCGCAAGGCGGCCAGCTTTTCCTCCTGCCGGCGCGCGGCCGAATCGTCAATCTGGAGCAGTTCAATCCGCTCGTCCTCTTCGCTCTGGAAGCGGTTCACCCCCACGATCACCGCCTCGCCCTTCTCCACCTGGCGCTGGTACCGGAAGCTCGCTTCCGCGATCTCCCTCTGCGGGAAGCTCTGCTCGACCGCTGGGATCATCCCTCCCATCCCGTCAATGCGGCGGATGTATTCGTTCGCCTGCCGCTCCGCTTCGTTCGTCAGCCACTCCAGGTAGTAGCTGCCGCCCAGCGGGTCCGCCACCTCCGGAATGCCGCTCTCATAGGCGATCACTTGTTGCGTGCGCAGCGCCAGCGTGACGGCGTGCTCACTGGGCAATGCATAGGCCTCATCGAGCGAATTCGTGTGCAGGCTCTGCGTGCCGCCCAGCACACCGGCGAGCGCCTGAATCGTAGTGCGAATCACGTTGTTGTACGGCTGCTGCCACGTCAGGGAACACCCCGCCGTCTGCGTGTGGAACCGCATTTTCCAACTGCGCTCGTCCCTGGCGCCGTAGCGGTCGCGCATGATGTATGCCCACATGCGCCGCGCCGCTCGGTACTTGGCGATCTCCTCGAAGAAATCGTTATGCGCGTTGAAGAAGAAGCTCAGCCGCGGGGCGAACTCGTCCACGTTCAGCCCGCGCTCGAGCGCCCAATCCACATACTCGATGCCGTCCCGCAGCGTGAAGGCCAGTTCCTGCACCGCCGTCGAGCCCGCCTCGCGGATGTGATAGCCGCTGATGGAAATCGGGTTGAACTTCGGAACCTCGCGCGCGCAGAATTCGATTACGTCCGTCACCAGCCGCATCGACGGGCGCGGCGGATAGAGAAACTCCTTCTGCGCGATGTACTCCTTCAGGATGTCGTTCTGAAGCGTTCCGGACAGCTTCGCGCGGTCCGCGCCCTGTTGCTCGGCCACGGCCAGGTACATGGCAAACAGCACCGGAGCCGGCGAGTTGATGGTCATCGAAACCGTGACGTCTCCGAGTGGAATCCCCCGGAAAAGGGTTTCCATGTCTGCCAGGGAACTGATGGCGACGCCGCACTTCCCCACCTCGCCGGCGGCAGTCGGATGATCGCCATCCACGCCCATCAACGTCGGCAGGTCGAACGCCACCGAAAGCCCGGTCTGTCCCTGCGAAAGCAGATACCGGTACCGCTCGTTGGTTTCCTCCGGCGTGGCGAAGCCGGAGAACTGGCGCATGGTCCACAGCTTTCCCCGGTACATCGATTCATGAATGCCGCGCGTATAGGGAAACTCTCCGGGCGCCGGCAATTCCGGCATCCCCGCCACATCCTCGGCCGTATAGTAAGGTTCGAGCGGAATTCCGCTCATGGATTCACAGCGGCGTTCGCCCGTCCCCGCCGCACGCAGCTTCATGCCTTCATTGTAACCTCTTGAAGAATCTTGCGATTTGCCGGGGCTTCAGCCTATGATGCGGTAGACCATTCCATATGAACGCGAAAAAACACCAGCCGTTCGTACCCGAATCCATGCACATGACCGAGTTTACGGCTCGCGCCGTGATCATCGGCATTTGTCTTACTGTCGTTCTCGGCGCGGCCAACGCCTATCTCGGCCTGCGCGCCGGCATCACCATCGCCGCCACCTATCCCGCCGCGGTCATCGGCATGGCTGCACTACGCCTCTTCAAAGGCTCCGTCCTTGAGGAGAACATCTGCCGTACCGCAGGCTCCATCGGCGAATCGGTAGCCGCCGGCGCCATCTTCACCATCCCCGCCTTCGTCATTTCACGCGCCTGGCCGTCGTTCGGGTTTGCCGACGCTTACTGGAAATCCACCTCGCTTATGCTGGTGGGCAGCATCGTCGGCGTTCTTTTCGTCTCGCTGGTGCGGCGGGTGATGGTGGAAGACCCCGAGCTTCCCTTCCCCGAATCCGTTGCCGCCTCGGAAATCCACAAAGCCGGCCGCCGCGGGGCCGAGGCGGTGAGGTTTCTCTTCTACAACATTGGCATCGGCGGCGTGGTCTATCTGCTCGGCAAGTTCCAACTCTTCGCGCTCGATCACCAGGTGGGCGGCATTGCTCTGGGAACGCCCGGCGTCACCCGCGTCAGGCTCGGCATTGGGGATGGCGCTCCGGCGGCGAACACCGGAGGCTTCGCCTCCTTCGCTGCTCCGGAAGTGAGCCCGGCGTTGCTCGGCGTGGGCTACATCATCGGTCCGAAACTCGCCGCGCTCCAGTTTTCCGGCGGCGTGCTCGCCTGGGCATTGCTGGTCCCCCTGCTGGTGTACTTCCTTGGCCCTTCTCTGGCCCCCGGCTTCACAACCAACGGCGTCACCAACTGGGACGCCATGGCCGGGTCGCTGTGGCGCTTCATTGTCCGCCCGATGGCCGTCGGAGGAATGCTGGTGGGAGCGGCCTATACTCTGTTCCGGATGCGCAAGAGCCTCACTTCCGGCCTGGGCCGCGCGTTCGCTGAACTCAAACACGGGCAACCGCCGCTTGAATCCGTCAGCCGCATGGAGCGCTATATGAGTTCGAAGGTAGTCCTTTCGCTCATCGGCGTGATGTTCCTGTTGATGATCGCTCTGTATTACTACTTCTCGGAAAGCATCCTCGCCGCCGTGGTGGCCGCGTCTGTCATGATCGTCATCGGATTCTTCTTCGCCACGGTTTCCGGGAGCCTGGTCGGCGTCATCGGATCCTCCAATAACCCCGTCTCCGGCCTCACGCTCTCGACTCTGCTCATCGCCGCGTTGCTCATGGTGGCGCTCGGATTCAGCGGCCCCAAAGGCGTCGTCGTCGTTCTCGGCGTGGCTGCCGTGGTCTGCGTCTCCTCGGCCGTAGCCGGAGAACTGCTCCAGGATTTCAAGGTCGGCTACATCCTCGGCGGAACTCCGCGCACCATTCAGATTGTGGAACTCATCGCGGTTGTCGTCGCCTGCCTCATCATGTACTTCCCTCTGTGGCTGCTCAATGAGGGTGATCTGCTCCAGGGCGGCCAGGGTTTCGGCGGAGCGGCCTTGCCCGCCCCGCAAGCCGGGCTGATGGCGATGATGGCCCAGGGCATCGTGGGCGGCGACATGGCCTGGCCGCTGGTCGCCGTGGGCATGTTTCTCGGCATCGTCATGATCATGCTTCAGGTAAAGAGCCCGATGCTTTTCGCGGTCGGCATGTACCTGCCTTTCGGAACCACGTTCGCCATCTTCGTGGGCGGCGTGATCCGCTGGCTCGCCGAAAGCGTGGCGCGGCGCCGCGGTTACAACGAAGCGCAACTGGCGCGAGTGGAAAACGCGGGCATCCTCACCGCCTCCGGTTTGATCGCCGGCGAGGCGCTCACCGGCCTGGTGTGGTCCGGCATGCAGTTCCTTCCGCCGGGCTCCATCCCGAATTTCCACAACGAGTCGTACGCCATCGGCCTTGCCGTGCTGCTGGGGCTCGCGGCGCTCCTGATCCGGCTGCCGCTGACCAACGCCGGCTCGCCCGACGAACCCGCGCCGCCCGCGGCCATAGTTTAGGAGGTTTTCCATGTCCCTCATGACAGACATCCGTGCGTATCCGGTGCCCGGGAACAGTGTCGCGCTGTGGTGGCTCGGCCAGAGCGGCTACATTTTCAAATCGCACGAAGGCACGCTCACCAGCGTCGACATGTACCT
>JADLBG010000717.1 GCA_020847895.1 Bryobacterales bacterium | reverse complement strand
TGCTATACTGCGACGGTTGGATCTTTCTACGATGTCTTCCTATCGGCTGGGCGATGATGTCGATGATTTCTGCGTGAAGTGCAAGCGGATCACGAACCATTCCATCGTTTCCCTCTTAAGTGAAGAGCCCGCGAAAGTACGCTGCCGCACCTGCTATAACGACCATGACTGGCGCCGCTGCGAGGCTCCTCCTTCCAAGAAGGATCTGAAAAAGATGCAATTGTTCAACGAGGTGCTCGCTACGGCCGCCGCCCCTGCCGCCGCGCCTGACCCTCCCGATCCGCCGGCTGAACAAGCCGCCATTGCCGCTCAAGAAGAAGCAAAGCCGAAAAAGGGCCGCAAAGGCCGGCCCTCCGCCTGATCCGGTCTTCTACTTCGTCGCCTCGAACAACCCGAACGAGAAAATCGCCGTCGCGGATGCAATAGCCACATACTGCTTGCCATCCACGGCATAGGTGATCGGAGACGCGGTCAACCCCTCGCCCATCTGGAAGTGCCATAAGTGCTTCCCGTTTTTCGCGTCCACGGCCACCAGTTGCCCGTCGTCATCGCCGAAGAACACCACCCCGCCGGCAGTAGAAACCGTGCCCGCCCAGGACTCCGCCGGCCCCGTCATCGGATATTCCCAAACCCGCTTGCCCGTCGTGGGGTCGAACGCCCGCAGATAAAACTTCCCGAGATCGATCGGCCTCGGACTTGCGCCGCCCCCCGCGAAGTTCTTGTTCGGTGCCGGTTCCTTGGCCGAACTCGTGTAGATGTCGCACTGCTCCAGGGTCACCACGTAGAGCAAACCCGTTGCCGGATTGAACGAAGGCGACATCCAGTTGGTGGCGCCCCGTACGCCCGGACACACCCGGTTGCCGCTCGGCGTCGGCTGCTTGCCCGGCACCTCGATCGGACGGCCCTTCGCATCAATCCCCGTCGCCCAATCCAGCATATCCACCAGTTTGGTGGCTTGCAAATACTCGCCCGTCAACCGGTCCAGCACATAGAAAAAGCCGTTCCGGTTGGCGTGAAGCACCAGTTTCCGCTGCCTGCCCTTGAAAGGCAGGTCCACCAGCACGGGCCATGCCTGCGCATCCCAGTCATGTGTGTCGTGCGGGGTGAATTGGAAATGCCATTTCATCTTGCCGCTGTCGGCATCAATCGCCAGCAGCGACGAGCTGTACAGGTTGTCGCCCTGCCGGTCGCCCCCGTAAAAATCGGGCCATGCGTTTCCCGTGGTCCAGTAAATGGTGTTCGTTTCCGGGTCAAACGTTCCGCTCAGCCACGTAGCCGCTCCGCCGTATTCCACGTACTTGCCCCACGTCTCCGAGCCAGGTTCCCCCTTGGCGGGCACCGTGTACAGCCGCCACGCTTCTTCCCCCGTGGTTGCCGAGTAAGCCGCCACATAGCCGCGCATACCGCTGTCGCCGCCCGCAACGCCAACCAGAACTTTGTCCTTCACCACCATCGGCGCAAGCGTGGCGTAAAGCCCATCTTCCAGCCGCCCATATTGCTTCTGCCACAGCAGGGCTCCGTTGCGGCGGTCCAGCGCTACCAGGTACGCATCTCCGGTCACAAAAAAAACGCGGTCCCCCAGAATCGCGGCGCCGCGATTCACCGCCTCTTTCTTCGCCCGCGCATCCTTGTATTGCCAGATCAGCCTTCCCGTGCGGGCGTCGAGCGCCCTCACTTCGTTGCTGTTGGTGACGTACATCACGCCCTCATAAACGATCGGGTTCGTGCGCAGACCGCTGGCTTTGGGCATGTGATACACCCACTTCGCCACCATCGATCCCGCGTTCGACGCATTGATCTGCGTCAGCGCGCTGTGGCGGTGGCCCTGGTAGTCCCCGGCGTAGGTCAGCCAGTTGACCCCCGGGCCCTTGAGGATATCTTCATAGCGCACCTGCGCCATTGTGCTCGCCGCGGCGAGCAGGCCGATAAGCAAGGCTCGTGTGGTCATCATTTCTTCTCCGGCTCGTAGGGACGGACACTCTGGCGGCTGAGGAACGCGATGAGATCATCCAACTCCCGCCGGCTGAGCCTCTCTTTATAATTGCGCGGCATCGGGGAGTGTTCCGCGTACGTGATCGTGCGCACGTCCGCCATCTTCAGCAGATGCAGATTCCCCTGCGCATCCTGGATCTGTACCGAATAGTTCGTCCGGTTCCGCGCTACACCCTTGACTGTGCGGCCATCGTTCAACACCGCCGTCACCCCCTTATAAGTAGGGAAACCGTCCGCATCGGGATCGACAATGGATTCCCGAATCTCCGCCACCGCCCTCACCGCTCCGACATTGCTCAAATCCGGTCCCAGCATTCCGCCGCGCCCCAGAATTTGATGGCAGTTCGAGCATCCCCCCTTGCCCCAGTAAATCTGCTCGCCCGCCTGCGGGTTCCCCGGCACCGCCGTCTCCACCGCGGGAGCCGTCAACGACCGTACATACGCTGCGATCTCCCAGATCTGCGCATCCGGCAGATTCGTTGCCGGCATGTCCGCGCCCGGCACCCCCTTCCGGATCGTCTGGAACAGCCCGTCATCATCCAGCGGATGCCAGACCCCGCGCTGCCGCAAGTTCGGCCCCCGTCCGCCTTGCCCGTTCGGGCCATGACAGCCTACACAAGAGGTGGCGAACAGCTTTTTGCCGGCCGCGATCGCCTCCGGATTCCCCATGGCGGGGTTCTTCGACTTCCCTTCATTGCTTGCATCGTGCTGCGCCAATAGAGGGAGCGCGACGCAGAAACCTGCCAACACAAGCCAAGTGCTTCGCATAAACCTATCGTTAAAGCCTATCACCGTTGGCGAAACCGGAACGAGTAGAGGTCGGCATCCTTCAGCACAAACCGCAAGCGAACGGGTTTACCCGCGAGTGCGGCGACGGAGGGGCCATTCCTCCAGCGGATGATGCGGGAAATCTCGTCGCCAATCGATTCCTGCGCGTCCGCCAGCCCGTATCCCTCCACCGGCTTCCCATCCGTGCCCTGTATCTCCACCCGCAGGCTCCCTGCTGCCGAAGTCGAAAAATTCACTTCCAGCACCTCCCCCGTAAACCGCACCGGCTTCGTCAACAACTCTCCCCCTCCGTAGCCCGCGTGTACGCTCGCAAACCCGTCCAGCCGCATCGCGTATCGCTCCAGATGCGCGGTCGGCTGCCCGTAGTTCTTATTGACGTACAGCGACATCTCGGACGGCCCTGTCCGCACTACGTTCCAGGCCGGGTAGTTCGTGCGCGAAACCCAGTTCTCCAGGCCGAGGCCCGGCCGCAGGAAAGCCTCCAGGAACGTACGCTCATAGCGTGTCCCGCCCCGTGTGGTGAACAGCACCGCATCGGAAATGTCCTTATAGTAGGAGGGGTCCACGTGGATCTCCTTCGCCTCCTCCTCGTTCAAAACCTGGCGTCCGGGAAAGAATCGCGCCGCGATACTCACGTACAACTGCGGCGCGCGGAAATACGGGCTCGTCTGATTGGTGTACAAATGCTCGGCCGGAGCATCTCCGAAGCTCATCTCCTCCGGCGGCGCCCAATGAACGAAATCACTACTGGTAGTGCGCGACACCCACCGGTAGCGCGTCCCTCCCACCTCCTTGAATGTGCGGAAATAGCACACATACCTCCCTTCGCTCGACGACCAGAAGGCGAGATTCTGCGAATCGTATCGCGCCGGGCCCTTGGGCAGAACCGGCGCCTCGCGCAGTTTCCGCCAATGGATTCCATCCGCGGAAACAAATGCCGCCAGACCGGAGGAGCCGGTTCCCGCAATCGCTTTGTAGCGCTCACTGGCCGCCACGCCCGGCCGGGAATCCAGAAACGGCGTAAAGTTGTGGGAGAAAGGCGGGGAACCGGCAAGGATGACGTTGTTCTCTTTGGTTCCTTTTACGGTGTACAAGCCCAGGTTCGGCTTTGTCCAGTTCTTCCCGTCGCTCGATTCCGCGTAGCAGGTGACCTCTTCCGATCGCCCGTCCTGGCCCGCGGACGGCACGCCCCGGTAATACAGCCGGTAGCGGTTCCCATCGTGAATCACCGTGAAGTAACCGCAGAAAGCCCCTTCCCAGGGTTCGTCCATGCGCAGCACAACCCCCTCATTCCTGGGCTTTGCCAGTTCCAGCCGGGAGTTTGTCAGCCGGTCCACCAGATACCGGTCGGCGAACAACTCGCGTTGAGAGCCGATGTCAATTGTCTGCGCCCCGAGCGCGGACCCCATGGCGGATACTACAAGAATCACTCGTAACATTGCATCCGCTATTGTAAGGCGTCGCGGTGGAACTTTAGGCTTTGCCGTTCCCCTTGAGGATCCCGTGCACGGCCACACTCGTTCCGAGAAGCGCTGTCAATACTCCGCAGGCTTTCTGCCAGGTGGGCATCGGCGTGAACTGAATCTGGTTCACCAACCCCTTCACGCCGGGCGTGTGACGGATGCTTGCCATCAGGGCATGATACTCCGCGTGCGGCAGCTTCCCCTCCAGAGACACCTTGCCCTCTTTCACGGTCACGTTCACCATCTGCGGGTTCTTCACCAGGTGGCCCATCCGGCTGCGGATGCGCGCCAGCAGTACGCTGTCTTCCACCTCCTCATGGGCGAGAGTCGACTTCGCCTCCGCCGCCATTCCCTTCGCACGGTTGATCAAGTCCTCCTCAGTCTTGACAACCGCTTCCACCGCCTCGTTGTACGCCTTGACGGCCTTGTCCCGAACCAGCGTGCGGCGGCGTTTTCCGCGATCCGGATCAAACAGGTACATCCCAAGCGCGCCGATGCCGACACCGGCCGCGCCGGAAAGCAAGACCCCAACCGGGGGCCTATGGGCAACCAACTCTTTCGTAGTCATTGCCAGTACTCCTTTCGATATATTGGGAATCCTTCGATGGCGGCGGTTCGGGACACTCCGGGAACCGCCGCAGCTTGGGGCTCTCCTTCCGCTCCTTTTCCACTTTCCGGGTCGCCGCCTTCAGGTGTTCCTTCACGTCCTGAAACTCGCAGCAATCCACTTTCAGCTTCTCCACCGGAGGCAGGAATTCCATCTCCTTGAAGGTGCTCAGGATGCGCTCAAAGAACGGCGGATGCGTACGGAAGAAACTCGCCGAGCGTACATACCCCTTCTCGCTTGCCATCTTGTCGAAGAACGTAATGAATCCGCGCGGATCATATCCCGCGCGCCAGCAGTATTGCACGCCCAGTTGATCGGCTTCCGCTTCAAATTCACGGTTCACGCCGAGCAGCGTCAGGTTCAGGGCCAGTCCCAGGCCGAAGAAGCCATATTGCAGGGCATAATATGTCCCGATGCCCACAGCTCCGCCGGTGAAGATGATCGCCGCGATCTGTGCGCTCTGATACACCAGCCCGGCAATCGTGGCCTTGCGCATCAGCCGCGCGCCATGCCTCGCCGCTACGTGGGCCATTTCGTGCGCCAGCACCCCGGCCAGTTCCGATTCCGATTCCGCCTTCTCTATCAGCCCCGTGTTCACATAAAGGAATCCGCCGGGCAGCGCGAAGGCGTTGATCTCCTTGCTCGAGAGAATCGTCACTTTTATTGGCACTTTGACATCGCTGCGCGCCGCCAGGTCATTGGCCAGCCCCTGCACGTAATTCCTGACACTCTCATCCGTCAATTCGGGCGGCATCAGCCCGTACATCTTCAGATCCTTGATGGCCTCCTCGCCCTTCTTGACATCTTTTTCCTGCCCCTCCCCCACCTTGCGCACGCCAATGTCTTCTACGTCCCCGAACCGCCTCTGCCGCGCCTGTCCCGCGGCTATCTGCGCATCCACCCCCCTCTTCTCCGCCGGCCAGTGTTCCACCAGACTCAGTTTCGCCAGCTTGTTATCGAACGCCACCGGCATGCCATGTTGCCGCTCCATGCGCTTCTCGTGCGCCTGACGTTCCAGGTCGAGAATCCGGCAATGCACTTCGCGCCGCTTCTCCGTCGTGGTTTCGTCATCTCTCGATGCGAGCCTGTTGATCCGCTCCAGTTCCTTTCGGTCCTGGGAGATCTTCTGGAGCAACTGTTTTTCTTGCGACTCGAGATGTTGGGCCTGCTTCTTCTTTTCCCCCTCCAACTCCCGCCGCACCTGCTCGTACTGACTGCTGGGGAACGAAACTCGCGTCGCCAGGTCTGCCAGTTCCAGATAGGGACGTTCAATCAGGTTTCGGAGCGTCTGCCCGGGCTGGTCAACCCTGGCAGGGAGCACAGTCGCCAGGCAGGCGGCGATGAAAACACTGCGTATCATACACCGCTCCTTATCTCCATCTCTTGCACGCCGCTCGCCAACACGCCCCTTTTGGGCTGATGGGTGCATACTAGCCGATAGAAGGGCATGAAAACGATGAAAGCTTGTGTACTCCACACCCGACAACCCATTGACCGGTCCCCGCTTATGATCGAAGACGTTCCACTGCCGGAACCGCGGACCGGCCAGGTCCGCATCCGCGTCCGGGCCTGCGGCATTTGTCGTACGGACCTGCACGTCATTGAAGGTGAGCTTCCCGAACGAAAGCTGCCGCTCATCCCCGGCCACCAGGTGGTCGGCATCGTCGACACCCGCGGACCCGGCGCAAATCGATTCTCTCCGGGACAGCGGGTCGGTGTCGCCTGGCTCCACCGCACGTGCGGCTTTTGCGAATACTGCCTCGCCGGCAAGGAAAACCTTTGCGACCAGCCGGATTTCACCGGCTACACCGTGGACGGCGGCTACGCCGAGTTTCTATTGGCCGCCGAGAACTTCGTCTATGCTCTGCCGGAAGGCTTTTCTGATCTCCAGGCAGCCCCGCTGCTCTGCGCCGGCATCATCGGATTCCGCAGCCTCCGCCTCTCCGGCATCCAGCGCGGAGGCCGGCTGGGCCTCTATGGCTTCGGAGCCGCTGCCCATGTCGCCATTCAAGTAGCGCGGTTCTGGGGAGCCGATGTCTACGCCATGACACGCGACAAACGGCATCAGG
>JADLBG010000716.1 GCA_020847895.1 Bryobacterales bacterium | reverse complement strand
GCTGGTCATGGATTGCCGCCAGCCGCCGGAAGCTGGCTTCGAGCTTGGCTACCTGGTTCCGCAACAGGTCGGTAACCGTGCTCAGCCCGCTCTCGTACCGGTTGCGGACAATCCGCAGGCTCTCATCAGCCTGCGCCACCGTCGCCTCGGCCACCTGAATGCGTTCCGTCGCCGATGTCACATCCGCATACGCCTTACGCACCTGCAACTGCAGCGCCGCGCTCACCTGCTGTTTCTGCGATTGCGAAATCGCAATCGCCTGCTCGGATTCACGAATCCGCGCCCGGTCCGTAAACCCATTGAACAGGTTCCACCGCAGCGTCACCCCCGCAAACCAGTTGCCGCCGCCCTGCGTGGCGAACTTCCCGCGGTCGGCTTCCAGCGCTCCACGGATGGAAACCTGCGGCAGAAACGCCGTCCGCGCCAGCGTCGATTGCGTATGCGACAACTCCACCGCCAGATCGGCCTGCTTCGCATCCGGCCGCTCCTGGGCTGCCTGCTTCTCATAGCTCTCCCGCCCCGTGGGAGCCGTCTTCAACGGCGCCAGCGGAGTCATGAGCCGGCGCGGCGTATCGAGCGGAGCCCCCAACACCTCGTTGAGCGCCGCCCGCGCCACATCCAGTTCAGACCGCCTGCGAATCTGCTGCTCCTTCATCGCCGCCATGTGCACTTTGATCGAAAGCACGTCCGCATCGGTGGACATTCCCGCTGCCCTCACCGATTCGGCCCGGTGCAGATCTGCCTCGGCCGACGCCACTGCCTCCGTGGCTACCTTCAAGCTCTCTTCCGCCAGCAGGACGCCGAAATAGGCGCGCGCGGCGCCTGCCGCCAGGTTCATCTGCACCAACCGCTGCTCTTCGCCGGTCAGCTTCTTCTGGAGTTGCGCCGATTCCACTTGCCGTCGCGTCTGCCCTCCGTCAAACACCGTCTGGTCGACGGAAAGCACCGATTGAAAATTGTTGATCGAGTCCGGGTTGTTCAACGTAGGGAGGTTGAAATTGGCCTCCGTGAACCGCCGTTGCGTGAGCAGTCCGCTGAATACGAAGACCGGGTTGTTGCTTCGCTGGTACGACTCGCTGTAGTTCACCTTCGGCATATAGCCACCGCGAGCCGCCTCGATGCGCATTCCCGCCGCCTCCACGCGCGCATTTTCCGCTTTCACGGAAGGATGCTGTGTTTGGGCCAGCCGGGCTGCCTCCTTCAGAGACAGCCCGTCCTCTCCCAGACACAGGGCAGGCAGAATGAGCACGATGCGCCATATCATGAGTGGACACCCAGCTTGCGGAGGATGGTCATCATGGGGCACCAGTTCGTAAACGCGGACTGAAACATGTTCAGTCCGACGAATGCCGTAAACAGGTACCACCCGGGGTGAACCCAATAACCCAGAGCGAGGCTGGCCATGACAAAGGCGCCCGCGATCATTCGCAGGTATCGGTCGACGTTCATTGCGGATCTCCTTTCATGAGGCAAGATGCACCTTCTGCGCGGCAGGTGACAGCAGCTTGCTACGATCAAAGAGAATACTATGGCTGGAAACATGGAAGCGCCCGGCTGGCCGCTCCGTCCACAAAGCCTGGATGGCGCGGTGGAGTCCGCGGCCCCGCGGCCTGCCCCTAACAAGGAGGTCGAACTCGCCCGCCGCCTCATCGCCGGCGACGAGTCCGCCTTCGAGCCGTTTGTCTCCGCCTTCCAGACAAAGCTGTTTCAGTATACCTACCTCACCTGTGGACAACGTGAGGATGCCGAAGAAGTGGCCCAGGAGACTCTCCTCAAGGTCTTCGAAAACCTCGCCCAACTCCGCGAGCCCGAGAAAGTCCGCCCGTGGGTCTTCCGCATCGCCCGCAATGTCTGTTACATGAAACGCCGCAAAAGCATCTATGCGCCTGAGGAGGAGATTTCGCTCGACCAGTTGATGCCGTCCTTCAAAGATGACGGCGGAGGCAGGCGCATCGAAATCGCCGACTGGAAAGGTTTGCCGGATACTCTGGCAATGAAAGGCGAATTGCGCGACATGCTGCGTGAGGCGATTGGCGATCTTCCGGATCTCTACAGGAATACCCTGCTGCTGCGGGACGTCGAAGAACTCTCCACGGAGGAAACAGCGGAGGTTCTGGGCGTGAGCGCGGACGTGGTGAAAACCCGGCTCCACCGCGCGCGCCTCATGCTCCGCCAGAGGCTGGATGCGCAACTGCTCGCCGGGGTAAGGCCATGACAAAGCCGGAATGCAAGGAGATCTTTGAAAAGCTGTCGGAATATCTCGACCGCCAGTTGCCCCCGGATATGTGCGATCAGATTGACGCGCACATCGGCGCCTGCCCGCCTTGCGTGCAGTTTGTCGAAAGCCTGCGCAAAACCATGGAGTTGTGCAAGGACCTCAAGGAAGAAGAAAAACCGGCCCCCTTGCGCCACCACGCTCTTTCCAATTTGCGCTCGGCATATCAGAAATTTAGCCGGGAGCGGAACGCGGAAAAAGGGGTCCTAAAAAACGGGAGTGAGGCTTAGCCTTTGCGGGCTATCCGCTCGCGGGCTCCGGAAATACGATGATCAAAGTGATGATCCGCGGCTTCTGCGCACTCTGTGTGGCAATTCTATTCTTATCTGCTATTGGCTGCAATGAACAAACTGAGGCGCACAGTAGTCCCCAGCCCAAACCCCCCGCCGCAAAACCCGGCGAAGTCACCCTGCCCGCTGACTCTCCGAAGCTTCAGGAGATTCGTGTAGCCGAGGTCAAACTCGCCGAGGTCCCCACCGACGAAGTGGTGGCTCCCGGTAAGATCGAAGTCAATCCGAACCGCGTTTCACGAGTCGTCCTGCCCGTGGCGGGACGCATCACGAAAGTCCTCGCGCGCCTCGGCGACGCTGTCACCGAAGATCAACCGCTGCTCGAAGTGGAAAGCCCCGATGCCGACGCAGCCATGTCCGCGCACCTCCAGGCCTCCGCCGCCGTCACCCAGGCCAAGGCCAATCTGCTCAAATCCCAGGCCGATCTCGACCGTATCCGTGACCTCTACGCCCACCAGGCCGTTGCCCAAAAAGAAGTCCTCAACGCGGAAAACGCCCGTACCCAGGCGGTCACCGCCCTCGACCAGGCCGAAGCCGCCACCCAGCAGGCCTTGCGCCGCCTCGAGATTCTCGGGCTGAAACCCGGCAACTTCGGCCAGCACGTCATTGTCCGCGCCCCCATCGCCGGCAAGATCCTCGAAGTCAACGTCGCTCCCGGCGAATTTCGCAACGACACCAGCCAGGCGCTCATGACCATCGCCGACCTCCGCACCGTCTGGGTCGCCTCCGACGTGCCCGAAACCTCCATTCGCTTCATCCAGGTCGGCGAGCGGCTCGAGATCGAATTGGCCGCCTACCCCAACGAAAAGTTCATCGCGCGCGTCAAACAGATCGCCGATGTGATGGATCCGCAAACGCGGACGGTCAAAGTCCGCGCCGAGGTGGACAACTCGAGCGGCAGGCTCCGCCCGGAGATGTTTGGCCGCATCCGCCACGTCGAGAGCGTGGTCCAGAGGCCTGTAGTGCCCTCCGGGGCCGTTATCCAGGGAGACGGGCAGAACGTGGTCTATGTGCGGCTCAGCCCGGGCGTTTTCCGCATGACCCCGGTTCGTGTCGGAAACCCCGTTGACGGCAATCTTCCTGTTCTCGATGGGCTGCGGGCCGGCCAGTTCGTGGTGGTCGATGGCGTGATGCTGCTGAAAGGGCTCTGACGGTTTGACTGCGTTACTTCTGCGCTTCGCTCTGCGCCAGCGCTTCATCACGATTCTGCTCGCGCTTTCCTTGATCGGATTGGGAATCTGGGCCTTTCTCCAACTTAAAATCGAGGCCTACCCCGACATTTCCGACACACAGGCGGTGGTGGTCACGCTCTTTCCAGGCCGCGCCTCCGAAGAGGTGGAACAGCAGGTCACCGTCCCCATCGAACGCGCCCTCAACGCCGTTCCCAACGTCATCGCCCGCCGCTCCCGCACAATCTTCGGGCTCTCCGTGGTCGAGTTGACCTTTTCCTTCGGCACCGACGACTACTTCGCCCGCCAGGTGGTGCTCGAAAAACTCCGTGACGCCGATCTGCCCGCCGGCGTGACCCCATCCCTCGGACCCCTTTCCACCCCCATCGGCGAACTCTACCGCTACGTCCTTGAAGGGCCCCTCGACACCCAGAAACTCCGCGAACTCAACGACTGGGTCGTTACTCCACGATTCCTCCAGGCTTCCGGCATTGCCGACGTCGTCCCCTTTGGCGGCCTCATCAAGCAATATCAGATCGAAGTCGACCCCCTCTCCCTCTCCAAGTACAACCTCTCCATCGGCCAGATCGCCTCAGCCATCAGCGCCAACAACCAGAACGCCGGCGGAGCCCTCCTCGACAACAAGCAGCAATCCATGGTCATCCGCGGCGTCGGGCTCGTGCATTCCCTCGACGACATCAACAACATCGTCGTCAGCGAAGCAAAAGGAGTCCCCGTCTTCGTCCGCGACATCGGGAACGTCCAGTTCGGAGCCGCGCCCCAGACGGGCATCTTCGGCATCGGCAACCAGAACGACGCCGTCGAAGGCATCGTTCTCATGCGCCGCGGCGAAAATCCTTCCGAGGTTCTCGACGGTGTTCATCAGGCCGTCGAGGATCTCAATCATGACAGCCGCATGCTGGGCGCGAAGATTCGCCCCATCTATGACCGCACCGACCTCGTCAATACCACCTTCCACACCGTCCAGCACACGCTTCTCGAAGGCTTGACCATCGTCCTGCTGGTGCTCATCCTCTTCCTCGGCTCCCTCCAGGCGGCTCTGCTCACCGCCGTTGTCATCCCGCTCTCTCTCCTGTTCGCCTTCGTGTGCATGAATTTCTCCGGCATCCCCGCCAACCTGCTCAGCCTCGGCGCGCTCGACTTCGGCATCATCGTCGACGGCACATTGGTCATGGTGGAGCACGTCGTCCACCACCTCACCGAGTACCGCAAACACCACTCCGGCGGCAGTGTCATGGACGTCATTCGCGATGCCGCCCTGGAAGTCGAGCGCCCCATCTTCTTCTCGCTGCTCATCATCATCTCCGCCTATATCCCGCTGTTCACCCTCGAGCGCGTCGAAAGGCGTCTGTTTACCCCCATGGCCTTCACCATCTGCTACGCACTCCTCGGCTCCCTTCTGCTCGCTCTCACCCTCGTCCCCGTCCTCGCCACCTACCTCTTCCGCAACGGCGTCAAGGCATGGGAAAACCCCATGCTCGGCTGGATGCAGCGCCTCTATGAAGCCGCCCTCGGCGTCACCCTGCGCCGTCCCGTTCTCACCGTCGGCCTCGCCGCCCTCGTCGTCGCCGGCGCTTTCGCGCTCGGCACGCGTCTCGGTTCGGAGTTCCTCCCCCAACTTGATGAGGGCGTCATCTGGGTGCGCGCCAACCTCCCCCCCGGCAT
Source organism: Bryobacterales bacterium (assembly GCA_020847895.1). GTDB lineage: Bacteria > Acidobacteriota > Terriglobia > Bryobacterales > Bryobacteraceae > CADEFT01. The sequence goes on along the minus strand of JADLBG010000716.1, from coordinate 1,142 downwards.
CTCCCTCAGCAAATCCGCCGAAGTCGCGGCCCGCATTCGCCACGTCATCGAACAATCGCCGGAAGTGAAACTCGTCAGCTCACAAACCGGACGCAATGACTCCGGCACCGACCCTTACGGCCCCAATCGCAACGAAATCTTCGTCGCCTTGAAACCCTATGACACCTGGCAGAGGGGCAAGCGCAAGGCGGATCTCGTCGAGGAACTTGCGAAAAGGCTCCGCAACGATATCCCCGGAGCCGCCTTCAGCTTCACCCAGCCCATCATCGACAACGTCACCGAGGCCGTCACTGGCTCCGCCGCCGACCTCGCCGTCATCTTCTCCGGCCCCGATCTTGTCCAGCTCCGGAGTTTGGCCGCCCAAACTCTGAAAATGATCAAACAGGTCCCCGGAGCCGCCGATTCCGCCCTCGAGCAGGAGAGCGACCAGTCCCAACTGCGCATCCTTGTCAACCGCCAGCAAGTGGCCCGCTACGGCATCAACGTCAAGGACGTCCAGGAAGTCATCGAAATGGCCATCGGCGGCCGCACCGTCAGCACGGTGTTCGAGGGCGAACGCCGCTTCGACGTCACCGTCCGCTACATCCCCTCCGCCCGCACCGATACCACCGCCATCGCCAACATCCTCGTCCCCACCCGCGAGGGCGGCCGCGTCCCCCTGTCCCAACTCGCCGAAATCCAGACCGTCGACGGCGCAAGCATTATTGCCCGCCGTGAAAACCAGCGCCAGATCACCGTCCGCACCAACATCCGCGGCCGCGATCAGGGCAGCTTCGTCAACGACGCGCAGGCCCGCTTCAACCGCGAAATCCGCCTCCCTCAGGGCTACAAAGTCTCCTGGGGCGGCCAGTTTGAAAACCTCGACCGCGCCCGCAAGCGCCTCTCCATCATCCTCCCCATCACCATCGCCATCATCTATGCCCTCTTGTTCTTCACCTTCGGCAATCCTGTTTACGCCGGACTCGTGCTCATGAACGTCCCGTTCTCCCTCGTCGGCGGCATTGTCTTCCTGTACCTCCGCGGCATCAACCTCAGTGTCTCGGCGGCCGTCGGCTTCATCTCCCTCTTCGGCGTGGCTGTGATGAGCGGCGTACTCGTCGTCTCGGAAATCAACCGCCGCCGCGTCGAAGAGCCCGGCGCTC
>JADLBG010000715.1 GCA_020847895.1 Bryobacterales bacterium | reverse complement strand
CGAAATAGCGCGGGATGCGGGCGGCCAGAATCACCAGGAGATAATGCAGCGGCTTCACGCCCAGCGCGCCGGCCGAAAGCACGAACACCTTCAGGGGCATGGGAATGGGCAGCAGGGCGGGGATGAACACGGTAATGAGGCCGTAGGTTTGAAACCACTCGCGGAAACGGTGGGTCGGCCTGCTGGCGGTGATGCGGTCGAGGTACGCCTCCCCGCCTTTGCGCCCTATGTAGAAGAGCACCATACTGCCGATAGCCGAACCGAACACGGCCATTGCGGCATCGAGGTAGGCGGAGGCGGGGTTCACAGCCGCTGTCGCCACCACCAGCGCGTCCACGGCCGCGGGCAGGGGAATGCCCGCGGAATCAAGAATTGCGAGAACAAAGAGACCGAAGGGTCCCCAGGAAGTCAAAACGGCGACTATCTTTTTCAAACCGTCTGTCCGCCGATCAAACGCATCATTCCGTCCTCATTTAGCACGGGAATGCCCAATTCTTCCGCCTTTGCGAGCTTCGAGCCGGCTTCCTCGCCGGCTATCACGTAACTCGTCTTCTTGCTCACGCTGCCGGTCACCTTGCCGCCGGCGGCCTCGATTTTCGCCTTGGCCTCTTCGCGGCTCATGGTGGGCAGCGTGCCGGTGAGGACGAAGGTTTTACCTGCGAGGACGCCCTGAGCGGCATGGTTGCGAACCTCCTGTGTGAACCGGAGGCCCGCGGCGCGCAAGCGCTCCACGAGTTCCTGATTGTGCCGCTCGCGGAAAAAGCGCCGGATGCTTTCGGCCACTTTGGGGCCGACTTCCTCCGCGGTCTGTAGCAGGTCCGCGTCCGCCGCCGCGATCTTGTCGAGATCGCCGAAGGTATCGGCGAGAATCTGCGCGGTTCGCTCTCCAACGAAGGGAATGCCGAGTCCGTTGAGAAGACGAGCCAGAGGCTGCCCGCGCGAGCTTTCCACGTTCTGAAGAATTTTCGTAGCGGACTTCTCGCCCATCCGTTCGAGTTCCATCAACTGCTCGAGGGTGAGGCCGTAAACATCCGCCACGCTCTTCACCAGGCCCCGGTCCACTAACTGATCCACCAGCGCTTCGCCCATTCCATCGATATCCATCACGCCGCGGGAGGCGAAGAAGCGCACCGTTTCCTTGAGCCGAGCCGGACAATTGCTGTTGATGCAGCGGCTGGCGGCCTCGCCTTCGGCGCGCACCACGTCGCCTCCGCACACCGGGCATTGCTTCGGCATGCGGAAGGCGCGCCGCTCGCTGCCGTGCCTGACGACGCGGACCACTTTCGGAATGACATCGCCGGAACGCTCCACGACGACGGTATCCCCGATGTGCAGGTTCAACCGCTCGATTTCATCTTCATTATGGAGTGTCGCGCGAGAGACGGTCACTCCGCTCACGAACACCGGACGCAGATGCGCCACGGGAGTGAGCGCGCCTGTGCGGCCCACCTGCACTTCGATGTTCTCCACCACCGTCTCGGCCTGCTGCGCGGGGAATTTGTAGGCAATCGCCCAGCGGGGGGCTTTCGCGGTCCAGCCGAGCGAATCCTGCTGGGAGACGGAATCCACCTTGGCCACAACGCCGTCGATTTCGTAAGGGAATTCCTCGCGCCTGGCCTCCCACTGCCGGCAGACGTGGTAAAGTTCGTCGACATCCACGCACTGTTTGCGGTTCGGATTCACCTTGAAGCCGAGGCGCTCCAACGCCTCGAGTGATTGCCAGTGGCTTGGATAATAGGGCTTGCCGTCCACGAGGAAAAAATAAGCGAAGTAGTCGAGCTTGCGCGAGGCGGTGATCCACGGTTCCAGCACGCGCAGGCTCCCGGCCGCCGAGTTACGCGGGTTGGCGTATTTCATCAGGCCTTCCTTCTCCCGCTCCTCGTTCAGCCTGTCGAAGTACCGCCGCGGCATCACCACTTCGCCGCGCACTTCAAACCGCGGCACTGGCGGCTTCACGCGCAGGGGCAGAGCACGAATGGTGCGCGCATTTTCGGTGACGTCCTCGCCCTCCACACCGTCGCCGCGCGTGATTGCCAGGCGCAAAAGGCCGTCCTCATAGTGCGCGGCCATGGATAGGCCATCCATTTTCAGTTCCGCCACGTAGCGGAATTCCGCTCCCGCGAGCAGGTCGCGGACGCGGCGGTCGAAATCGCGCAGTTCGCCTTCGTTCAGCGCATTGTCGAGACTGAGCATGGGCGCGCTGTGGCGCACTTTCACGAAGCCTTCGCGCGGCTTTCCGCCGACGCGCTGCGTTGGGGAATCCGGGGTCAGCAGTTCGGGATGGGCCTTCTCGATTGCCTGAAGCTCGCGCATCAACGTGTCGTATTCGGCGTCGGAGATCTCGGGCTGATCGAGCACATAGTACAGGCGTTCGTGCCGCCGGATCTCGGCCCGCAAGGATTCGATACGTTCGGCAACAGAATCTTTCATGAACGTTTTATTATGGCAGGTAGCAAAGGATCGATTACACTATTCCCGTCTACCGGAACGCTTTCCTTATCTACAATCCTAATGCCGGCAGATTGCGGCGGAATCCGAAACTGCTTGCCGGAGTTGTGTCGATTCTCGAGGAACAGGGGCACGCCGTCATTCTGAAGCCCACCAATGGGCCGGGCGATGCCACCCATATCGCGGCGCGGTGCGTGAGCGAGGGCGCTGATCTGATTCTGGCCGCCGGCGGCGACGGGACCATCAATGAGGTGGCCAACGGGATGATCGGGTCCCGAGTGCCGCTGGGCATTCTGCCCGCGGGGACGGCGAATGTGCTGGCCACGGAGACCCGTCTGGGAAGTGATCCCGCGGGGGCGGCGCGCAGTTTCGGAGCCCTCCAACCAGTTCGCATCGCGGTCGGCTTGCTGCGGGCGATGGACGGCGAGCCGCTGCGGCACTTTCTGCTGATGGCGGGGGCCGGGCTGGACGCGCATATCGTGGCCCACTTGAACGCGCGCGTGAAGAAAGTGTTCGGCAAAGGCGCCTACTGGCTCGCCGGCTGGCAATCCGCGTTCCGCCGGCTGGAGGAACTGGATGTGGAATGCGGCGGGCGGCGCGCCCGGTGCAGCTTCGCCCTTGCGAGCCGGGTTCGCAACTATGGGGGCGATCTCGAGATCGCGCGCGGCGCCAGTCTGCTTCATGAACATTTCGAGATGGTTCTGTTTGAAGGCGCCAATCCCCTGCGTTTCGTGAAGTACTTCACGGGCGTGCTGCTCGGCAACGCGGCCCGCATGCGCGGAGTCCACGTGCTCAAGGCCCGTTGTCTTACGCTGCGTCCGGCAAACCAGAAAACCGTTCACATCCAAATCGACGGCGAAGACGCCGGAACGCTGCCGGTGCGGGTGGAAACGGCGCCCGATGCGCTAACCTTGCTGCTTCCGGCCGATTTTCTCGAACGCGAACGGCAACGATGGACAACCTGACGCACACCCTGACCGGATTGATGCTGTCGCGGGCGGGATTCAACCGCTGGTGCCCGCGGGCCACCGCCATTCTTCTGATCAGCTCCAACATTCCGGATATCGATGTCGTCTATTCCCACGGCGGCGCCCTCGACTACCTCGATCATCACCGCGGCATCACTCACGCTTTCCTCTCCATCCCGATCCTGGCCACGCTGACGGCGGTGATCGTGCGCCTGGCGGGACGCAAGCCGCTGCCCTGGATGCGCGCCGTCATTGCAGGTTGCGCCGGCGTCCTTTCTCACCTTCTGCTCGATTACACGAACTCCTATGGCGTACGGCTGCTGCTGCCTTTTTCCAGCGAGTGGCTGCGGCTCGACATCACCAATGTCGTTGATCTGTGGATCTGGGGGCTGCTGATCCTTTGTGTAGCGGGTCCGCTGCTTTCGCGCCTGGTGAGCAGCGAAATCGGCGCGAAGCCGGGCACGGGGCGCGGGGGGGCAATTTTCGCGCTGCTCGCGTTGAGCCTCTATGAAGGCGGGCGCTATGTCGTCCATCAGCGGGCTGTCAACCTGCTCGAGAGCTACAACTATTCAGGCGCCGCTCCCCGCCGTGTAGGCGCCTTTCCGGATCTCGTCAACCCTTTTTCCTGGAACACCGTCGTAGAGACCTCGAACGCCGTGCTGATACAACGCATCAACCTGCTCGCGCCCTATGATCCGGCGGGCGGCGAGGCGTTTTACTATCCGCATTCCACACAAGCGCTGGAAGCGGCGCGGCGCACAGATATTTTCCAGCGTTATTTGCGCTTTGCCCAGTTCCCTTTCTGGCAGGTTTCTCCGGTGGCGCATCCCGAGGGCGGCGTTCGCGTGGAGGCCATGGACCTCCGGTTCGGCACGCCCTCGGCGCCGCGTTTCGTAGCAACCGCTATTCTCGATTCCGCCCTTCGCGTGGTGCAGGCGGGGTACGGGTTCGGACCGATTCAGCCGAGATGAGCCGTCAGAAGGCGAGCTTGAGCGCCATTTGCATGATCCTCGCCGGCGCCGTACCGCTGATCTGGCCCGCCGCGGGGTTTCCAATGCTCGCATTCGGCACGCTGAAATTCGCCCGGTTGAAGGCGTTGAACATCTCCCAACGGTAAGTGAGCTTGAAGCGCTCGCCGATGGGGAAGACGCGGTGAATGCCGGCATCCAGATTGAAGTATCCGGGGCCGGTGAGAACGCCGCGTCCGGCGTTGCCGAAGTTGAACTGGGCCGGGGTGGCGAAGGCTGTCAGATCGAACCAGCGGTCAATGCCGCGCTGATCGGAGGGCAAATTTCCATCGCCGATGCGGTTCGGACGGTCGCCGCCGCCGCCGGCGGAGTTCGAGACCGCGGCAGCGAGTCCGGGCGTGAAATGCTCGCCGGTCTGCATGGTCCAGATGCCGTTGAGATTCCAGTTGCCGATGATCCAGGACAACGGTCCCTGGCTGACGTACGTGCGGCCCTTGCCGAAGGGGAGTTCGTAGATGTGATTCAGCACCACGATGTGACGGTGGTCTTCCGGCATGGAGCCCCATTCGCAGGCATAGCAGCGCGCATCCTGAGGGGGGCCGTTGCCGCCTCCGTTGATATTGGCGGCGTTCGACAGGAAATGCGACCACGTGTAGGCCAGCGACATGGTGAGCCCGTGCGTGCCGCGGTGTTCCACACGCGTTTGCAGCCCGTGGTACTTTGACGCGCCATAATTGGTGCGGTAGGTAATGTTCGTCACATTCGGGTTGAGCGAATAGAACGGACGCCGCGGCGGCTGCGCGCCCGGGCCCGGAACGGACTGGTTGATGTTGACGTTCGAGATGAGGCCAATGGTCCGCGTGCCCACATAGGAGACGTCCAGCAGCAGATCCTGCGTGATCTCCCGTTGAATTCCCGCGCTCCACTGCATGACGCGAGTGGATTTCAAGCCGTAATCCCAGGCGTTCGGACTGCCGCTCGACAATTGCGCGATGTTGTTCGGATCGGGCGGGACCGGCGCGGGCAGGCCGTCGGAAATCCGGATGGGCGGCTTCCCGTTCTGGTCGGTGGACACTACTTGGGCAAAAAAATTCGGCAGGTTCTTATACAATTGCCCGCCGCCTTGTCCCGCTTCCACGTAGGAAAAACCGACGCCGCTGCGCAAGACGGTTTTGCGGTCTGAGGTGAGCATGTAGGTGACGCCCATCCGCGGCGCGATGTTGTTGGTGTCCATATTGCGCAGCCTGCGGCTGGCGCCGTTCTTTCCCGCCAGTTCGAGAAGGCCGGTATTCAGGTTGAAGTTGGACCAGCGGTCATTCACCTCGTAGGGCGGCGCCAGCAACTCGTACCGCATTCCGAAGTTCCAGGTAAGCCGGTTGCTGATGCGCCAGGAATCGTCCACGAAGGCGGCAAACGTGTAGTTCCGCATGCCGAAGGTGCCCGCCAGGATGTTGCGGGTGATGCTGTCCGGAACGCCGAGCGCGAAATCGGCCAGCGACGTCGCCGCGCCGCTCGCGCCGATCTGCCGTGTGAACTGGCCGTTGAAGGTATACGTACCGCGGGTGGGAAACGCCGAAAACCCGTTGAATCGATTGCGCACGAACATGCCGCCGAACTTCAGCGTATGCGAATTCCTCACCACCGTGAGAATGTCTTCATATTGAAAGGAGACGGTCTGGCTGTTTTCCGGATAGGTGTTGCTGTCGCCGATGTTCTGGAAGCCGCTCACCTGAAACGAAGGCAGTCCGCCGGACTTGTCGTTGATGTTGATGCCGCGAATGCCCAGAGCCTCCGCTGTGTTGTACGCATTGCCGAGGGGAAGGATGTACTGGTTCCAGCGAACCGCGCCGACACGCGCCTCGTTCACGATGTTCGGGCTGACTACCTTCGTGTAGTTCAGCGTCATGGACCAGTTCTTCAACGGCACCGTGATGCCCGAATTCGTTCCGTCGGCGGTGAGATACGGGCTGATCGGCACGCCCGCATTTGGGGGTGAAGGCAGGGAACCGGGAGACAGCAAATCGGTGTTGTCGTAGCTGTACTTGAAAAAGATCCGGTCGCTGGTTCCGATATTCTGATCCACGCGGGCGTCGAACTGATCGGTGCGCTGCTGGTTCGACGGGTTGAAAACGAAGTTCCGCGTCGCCGCGCTGCTGGTGGGAGCGGGAAGCAACCCGTAGAGCTTCACCGCGGCGGGGTCGAGCCGCGAGACGGGGATGCGGTTGCCGGGAAACGGCGCACGCTGGTTGTTGGTGACGTCGTAGGGGTCGTGGATGGTTGCGGCCACGGGGCTGAAGTCGCCGGTGGTTAGCATCTGCCGCTGCGCCAGCGTGGGGATGGAGGAAATGATGGTGGTTGGCTGCCGCACGCGAATTCCCTGATAGTCGGCAAAGAAAAACGTCTTGTCCTTGCGAATAGGCCCGCCGGCGGTTCCGCCGAATTCGTTTCTTCGGAACGCCGGTTTCTTCGCGCCCAGACGGTTGTTGAAGAACGTGTTCGAGTCGAACTTATCGTTGCGCAGAAACTCGTACAGGCTGCCGTGGTATTGGTTCGTTCCCGACTTCGTCTGCACCACCGTGATGGCGCCCGCGGCCGAGCCATACTCCGCCGAGTAGTTCGAAGTCATCATGCGCACTTCCTGAATCGAGTCGATGGTGGGCACCATGATGAGCGTGCTCAACCAGAGGCTGCGGTTCACCATGCCGTCGATGAGGTAGGTGTTGTTCTGCGCGCTGGAGCCATTCACCGTAATGTTGACATCGCCGCGCATGGCGTAGGGTGAGTTGGTGAGGTTGGTGCTCGAACCGGTGGTGGCGCCGGGACTCAGCTTGAGGAGCGCCGTGAAGGTGCGCCCGTTGAGCGGCATTTCGATGATCTGCTGGTTGCTCACCAGCGAGGACACGGCGGCGGTTTGCGATTGCAGCAGGGGAGCGGTTTCCTTCACCTCCACGGTTTCGGTGACACTGCCCACGTTCAACTGGAGATCGACGCGCAACTGGTCGGCGGCGGTCAATTGAATGCCGCTGCGCACCAGTTTCTGGAAGCCGGGATGCTCCACCGTGATGGTGTAGGCTCCGGTGGGCACCGAGTAAGCGACAAACTGGCCGCTGTCGTTGGTTGTGACGACGCGCGTAAAATTGGTTCCGTCATTCACCAGAGTCACGTTGGCGGCGGCGATCACGGCCCCGGCGGGATCGGAAATGGTGCCGACAATGGAACCGCTCTGCGCTTGCGCGAACAGATGGGCGGCGCACGAAGACAAGAGAAGCACGGTGAGTCGCAGGCTAAACATGGTGGACCAGTATATCGTTACAGGCCGGCTTCCAGCAGCGCCAGCGAGGCATACGCCGTTGCCGCGTCCGTCATGAAGAGCAAAGGCATGGAACCCGCTTCGTAGCGCCTGTTCATCGACTCTGCCCGCCAATCGCCGTGCTCGCGGTCCTGATGGGCCCGCAGCCACTCGAGCGCTTTCTTCAGCCGCGCATCCGATGCCGCGACGCCGCATTGTTGCAGCGTGAACGCGGCGAGACCGGTGGCGTAGCTGTTGCTGCCGGCGGACGGGGGCGCGCCCGCATGCGGGCTCCAGGGGCCGAGCGCGTCGAGTGTCCATCCTCCATCCGCCTCCTGCTTCCGCCACACCGCGCGGATGATTTGCTCGCGAACGGACCGCGGCAGCGCTTCCGGCAGTTTCGCCCCTGCCCACAGCAGCAGAAGCCGGTTGTGCAGCGGTTGTTTCTCGCACTCACGCCGCAGATAGGCGGCCAATTCGGCTTCCTGTTCGCGAACGTCCGGCCGGCGCCGGTACGCGGAAGGAGCGCGTCCCGCCGCTACGGCGGCCAGCGACGCGCCGTAAAACGTGGATTCCGGCATCTCCCACGGATCGTGATCGAGGCTGAACCATTCCCACGCTCCGCGCGACTTCCCTTCGTGTAGCTGTAAGGACCACATGCGTTCGAGCGCCTTCGTCTCTCCGGGTCCCAGCAGAAGCGCGGCGAGAATCGCCTCCACCCCCTGCGCCTGCGGGCTCTTTCCCTTCACGCCCTGGTCGAGTCTCGTTTTCAGCCCGGCGAGCAATCCCTTTTCGTAAGGGCCGGCCGCTGTTTCATTGAGCGCACGGCGCAACGCCGGCCGGGCCAGCAGGTAGGTCAATCCCGTATGGCAGGAAAGACACGGCCCACCCACTGCCGTTGACGGCTTCCAGGCAAACCAGTCTTCTTGCCGTTGATCCAGGTATTTGGCTGCAAGCTGTTTATTCCATTCTTGAGGGAGCACCGGCGCGGCCAGCAGCAAGATAGTGGCGAAACGTATCCACGGCATCACCATTCACATTACGCCGCGCGGACGAAATCCGCCACCTGCTGAAACGAATCAAAGGCGCGGGAACACACGCCGGAGAGCGAGAAGAACGGGTGGATCATCCCTTCGTAGCGAGTACACGCCACGGCCACCCCGGCCCTTTCCAGACGTCCGGCAAAGGCTTCCCCCTCATCCCGCAGCGGATCACATTCCGCGGTCAGAACGAGGGCCGGCGGCAATCCCTCCAAATCGGGAGCGAGCAGCGGCGAGGCATACGGATGGAGCCCGTCCTCCGCCCCTTGCAGGTAGTGGTTGCGGAACCACTCCATGGAAGCACGGGTCAGTTGATACCCGTCGGCGAACTCTTCGTAGGACGGAGTGTCGAAGGAAGCAAGATTCGTTACGGGATACACCAGCGCCTGTCCGGCGATGGCAGGGCCGCGTTCATCGCGGCTCTTGAGCGCCACCACGGCTGCAAGATTCCCGCCCGCGCTGTCGCCGCCCACGGAGATTCGCCTTTGGTCGATTCCCAGGCGCCCGGCGTTTGCGGCCGTCCACTCTAACGCCGCGTAGCAATCGTTCACGGCAACGGGAAAGCGATGCTCGGGAGCCAGGCGGTAGGCCACGGAAATCACGACAGCCCCCGCCCTCCGCGCGAGGGCGCGGCAGGCCACGTCGTGTGTTTCGAGGTCGCAGAGCACCCACCCGCCGCCGTGATAGAACACCAGGCCGGGGCAGGGCGCGCCGGCTTCGGGTGTATAAACGCGAACCGGAATCTCCGCATCCGGCCCGGGAATGCGGATGTCCTCCACGCGCGCCACGGGTTCGGGAGCGGCGCACACGGATTTCATCATCTCCAACGCCGCGGCGCGGCCTTCCTCCGGCGTCAGTGTGCACATCGGGGGTTTTCCCAATGCCTGGACGGCTTCGAGCCACCCCCGCAGCGCGGGGTCCAACTTTTCGCTCCACATCGACGCCATTGTAACAGCGGGTTGTGCCCGATCCGGTCCGGCTTCAGTATTGGGGAATGGAATTGGACCACGTGTTCGTCTGCGCGCCGCGCGGGGAGCGCGACACGGCCTTGCTGACCGCTGCCGGATTCCCGCTTGGCGCGAGGCTTGTGCATTCCGGCCAGGGCACGGCAAATGCGGTGTTCTTCTTTGGCAACGCATATTTCGAATTGCTGTGGCTGCACGACGAGGCCGAAACGGAATTGCCCGCTGTGCGTCCGCTCGGGTTGAAGGCGCGCTGTCTTTGGAGATCGGCCGGAGCGTGCCCGTTTGGTTTAGCGCTGCGTGGATCCTTGCCGGAAGGAATGCGGACGTGGAGCTACGCGGCTCCCTACGTGGCTGGAGGGATTCCGATCGTCACGCCGCGAAATGCCGTGCGGCAACCGCTGGTCTTCGCGATGACGCAGCCTCTTTCGCCGGTGATGTATCCGGAGGCGCGAACGCGGCGCGCCCTGCGGCGGGTCCACATCCAATCGCCATGGGAGACATGCGAGGAATTGCGCATGGTGACGGAGGCGGGTCTCATGTCCGTTACGAAGGGCGAGTCCTTTCACATGGAACTCGAGTTTGAAGACGAGAACGAGCGGGCTTTCCGGCCAGACTTGCCGCTACGCTTTCGCTGACGGCACGCCCATCCGTTCCGCGACGCGCTGCCGGAATTCCTCCACATCCACCTGCTCGAACATCGGGCACAGGTTGCAGGTGTGGGAGAGGTTCCCGCTGAGCAGCCCTTCGCGGATTTCCACGAACGGCTGGGAGTTGAGCGCCGCGGCGAGGTCCCCTCCGTCGAACGGACGAATGCGCTTGTACATGCAGCAGGGGGCGACGTCGTTGGTGGCCCAGACGAACGCTTCGGTCCACGGCATGAAGCAGTTCTTTGTCTTTTTTCCCGGAAGCATGGGGCTCGGCGGCGGCGTGGGGACCTCCTGGCGGGAACCGTCGCTGTTGACGATCTGCACGAAGGTGCGGGACTTCTTGAATACCGGCTTGCCTTCACCGCCGCAGTCGAGTTCCACCTCCGTGCGCATCACCTTGCGGCTCCCGTGCAGAGCTTCCTCCACGGCGGGAAGCACCGCAAACCACTTCCCCGCGTCCTTGGCGAGCCACCGGGCGCGTTCCACCGCGCGGCGGGCGCGTGCGAGATCCTCCCCGCTCATGGTTCCCACCGGGTGGATGGAGATCGCGCCCGGCAGTTCGTCGTACTGGAAAAATTCGGAGATCTGGAAATGGTCAATGCCGAGGGAGATGCCTTTCGCCACCCACTGGTCCACCAGAGAGATAATCCGGTCGCTGGCGACGGCATTCCAGATCATGTAGGGCGGCTTGCGCCCCTCCTGCTCGCACAGGCCGCGGATGCGGCGGATGTTGGTTGCGAAGGTCTCGAACGAACCTCCCTTGCGGATGGCTTCGTAGAGTTCCGGGTCAACCGAATCGATGCTGGTGGTGATTTCACCACACAGGGAAAGCGCCCGGATGGCTTGATCGGTCATTGGCTTGGCGAGGTTGCTGATGATGGAAACCCGGAAGCCGCCATCCAGCAGTTTCTTCAGATACCGGTCCCAGTCGCGCACGATGGTGGTTTCCCCCCCGCCCGAAATTTGGACGGTGCGCACGCCCAGGGCTTTCATCTCCTCCACCAGAACATCGAAGGAAGCGAGGTCGAGATCGTTCTTCCGGTGCCAGGGGCGGGTTACGGCGCAATACACGCACTTGAGATTGCAGCGCGTGGTGAATTCCAGGGTGACCTTCTCGATGGAGTGGATATGGAGAAGATCGTGATGGGAGGACGTCATGCCTAGGGGAAGGGTAGCGTAGACGGGAACCGGATGCCAACACTCCACGGGGTTTGGAATTTTCAACTGGCGTGCGGAGGGCGAAATGGATTAAAATGTATTAACCTTCGGTAATTGTAAGCACTACCGCACATGAGTCGAATCTCTCTAGCCTTCGCGCTGCTGTTCACGCTCGCCATCTGCGCGAGAGCGGATAGTGCCGTTAGTACGCCCGAAGTATGTCCAGCCATCCAAAGCGAGATCGGTTCCCCGGAAGTGGCGCCCCTGGCCATCGAGGCGGGGCACAAGTTAGGTCATTCGCTGACAAGTCATGTCCGGAAGGTCTGGATGGGGCTCGTATCCGTGCGGCCGGGATGGGCGCTCACCGACCCCCCTTCCACGAAAGAATACCTGCCTGAGAATACTCCCGTTACCCGGTTTCTGCACAAGAAAGCCGGCCGCGGTCCGCCGCGCGATTCGCGTTCTCTGTAAGTTTCCCTGTCTGAGTAGCCCTGCATAAGACCTGCCGCGGCCGTCTGTCCGGCCCGTGGTTTCTGTTGTTCCTGATCAAAGCTCATGCGACTTTTTTTTCTATTAGTTTTCACAGCCGGCATTCTTTTCCGTGCGGCATTCGCCGCGGACGACCCTTTGACCTTGGAGCGAGCGCTCGAACTGGCGGATCAGTACAGCCCGCAATTGCGCTTCGCCACGGCCGTAAGCGAAGGTGCGGAAGCGGCAATCGTCACCGCCCGCGCGTATCCAAACCCGGAGTTCACTACGATGGCGGGGCCGCAGTACCGCCGCATGCCCTCTGCCGAACCGGGTTTGCTGCAACACTACAGCGTTGCACAGCCGCTCGAATTGCCCTCGCTGCGCAAGGCACGGATCAGTACTGCCGAGCAAGGGCGAAAAAGCAGCGAATACGGCCAGTTGGAAGCGCGCCTGGGAGTGCGCACAGGCGTGAGACAAGCGTTCTATCTGGTGTTGCGGAGGAAGTCGGAGATTGGACTGGCGCGCGAAAACCTGCGACTGGTCGAGGACCTGCGCCGGCGCATCCAGGTGCAAGTGAACGTGGGCGAGGCGGCTCGGTTGGAATTGACAAGGGCGGATGCCGAAGTCGCCACCGCGCAAACATTCGTCAACAGCGCGCAGTTGCGTTTTCTCAACGCCGTGGCGTCGCTGCGCACGGTCGTGAGCGCGCCGCTGCCTCCCAATGTCGACGCGCGGGGAGCGCTCCAGATCTCCATGCACCTCCCGCCGCTCGACGTCTTGCAGAAGGAAATGATGGCGCATCACCCGGGTTTGTCGCTGGCGCGCTCGGAAATCGAACGGGCGCAGCGGCGGCTGAACACCGAATTCGCGCTACGCAAGCCGCAGCCGTCACTGTACGCCGAATGGGAGCGGCAGCCGGACTTGGGCTTTTACCGCTTCGGGGTGTCGCTGCCGATTCCCGTCTGGAACAAGCGGGAGGGCCCCATCAGCGAGGCCGTGGCGGGGTTGAATCAAGCCCGGGCATATGCCGAAATGCGGCGCATCGAGTT
>JADLBG010000714.1 GCA_020847895.1 Bryobacterales bacterium | reverse complement strand
GATTTTTAAGAATGCGCAGTTCGGCGGACCAGTCCGAAAGCGCCAGGCACAGCCCCTGGAGATCCGGATTGCCGGCGCGTATCTCGGCTGTAATTTGTGCCAGCTCCCGGCGGCAGCGTTCGATTCATGCGGCCACGCCTAACCGCTCCGCGGCAACGTCGGCGAACGGGCGGCCATCTGATTCGAGCGTGGCCGTCTTGCCGGAGTACTCCTGCCAGCGCCGAACGATCACATCACAGAACCTCGGCTCGAGTTCGATCAGCCGCGCCTGCCGTCCGGTCCGCTCGCAGGCGATCAAGGTCGAGCCCGACCCGCCGAACGGATCGAGCACCGTATCGCGCGTCTTGCTGCTATTCCGGATCGCACGCTCGACCAGTTCCACCGGCTTCATCGTCGGATGGAGGTCGTTCGCGACAGGCTTCTTCACGAGCCACACGTCGCCCTGGTCGCGCGCCCCGCACCAGAAATGGTCCGTACCTTCGCGCCACCCGTAGAGGATCGGCTCGTACTGGCGTTGATAGTCCGACCGCCCCATCGTGAACGTGTTCTTGGCCCAGATGACGAAGGTCGACCAGTGGCCGCCGCTCTCGGTGAACGCCCGGTGGAGCGTGTGCAATTCCGAAGACGACATGCACACGTAGATCGCGCCCTTGGTCACGGCCAGCAGGTTGGCGCAGGCGTCACGCAGGAACTGTTCGAAGCCACCGCCGAGGTTATCGTTTGCGATCTTGCGATGCGACTTGCCCCGCAGCTTGTCCTTCATCGTCGCGCCGTAGTTCACGTTGTACGGCGGATCGGTGAAGACCATGTCGGCCAGGCCGCCGGCGAGTACCTTTTCGACGGCCTCGGTCTGAAGCGAATCGCCGCACAGCAGGCGGTGGTCTCCAAGCAGCCAGATATCGCCCGGAACCGTCACCGCGGACTCGGGCGCCTCCGGCGCGGCATCCTCGTCGGTGTGGCCGGACGCGGCCGCCTCAGGCTCCGCGATAAGGGCGTCCAGTTCGCCGTCGTCGAATCCGAGCAGGTCGAGATTGAAGTCGTCCTCGCGCAGCGCCTCGATCTCGACGCGCAGCATCTCCTCATCCCACCCGGCATTGAGTGCGAGACGGTTATCGGCAATCACCAGGGCCCGCCGCTGCGCTTCGGTCAGGTGATCCAGCACGATCACCGGAACGTCTGCCATGCCCAGCTTGCGCGCCGCGAGCACCCGCGCATGGCCGGCGATGATCACGCCATCCGCGCCGGCCAGAACCGGGTTTGTCCACCCGAACTCGATAATCGAGGCCGCAATTTGCGCGACCTGCTCGTCCGTGTGGGTCCTCGGATTCCTGGCGTATGGAATCAGCCGTTCGATGGGCCAGTGCTCGATCGTGAGCGGCATTAGGCTTTGCTCGGGGCGGATTTCGTGAACAGGCCGAGTTCGTTGTGCAGGTCGACAATCCTGGCGATCATCGGCACGACGACGGCGACGAGCGCATCCCAGGAGAAGGCTTCCGAGATCTCTTTCGATGCGTCGAAGGCCTGTCTCAGCACATCGAGCACCAGGTCCAGCTTCTTGCGCCCCTGCCCGGGCAGCGGGATTGCTTCCTCGACCGCTTTGATGGCAGCAAGAATCACAGGGAAGAGTTTGAGGATGATGGTCAGCTTTTTCATCGGTTGATCTCCATCGAAAATCCCGGGGCGGCGCATGAGCCGCCCCGGTTCGAAGGAAGGCTACGCCGTCTTCGGCTGTGCCTGGTTCACCACGTTGGCGATCGCCGTGGTGGCGGTCGCCAGCGCCTGGACGATCTGTTCGAGCGTGGCGAGCACCGGCGTGACCGTCGCATCCACCTGCTTGGCGACTGCGGCGGCTACCGCGTGGGCATCGACGCCTACGCCGGCCGCGCTCACGTCCGTTGCCCGGTTGGCGGGAACCGAACCCGCGGTCAGGTTCATGCCGGCGCCGCTTGCGACCGGGTTCCAGAACGAGTCGTGCGCCAGATTGTTGAGTTCGAGATTGCGCTTGCCGACGATGTTGGCGGTCTCGACGGCGTTCTGGAGCGCCTGCGAGGCGATCTGGTTCAGGCGCGTCTGTTCGATCAGAGCCTGGCGCGCGGCCTGGATGTCGAGGTCCTGGTAGACGTCGTAGGTGCGCTTGATGTTGGCGTACGTCACCCGCTGGTTCTCGTTGTGGGTGGCGCCGCCGGTGGCGTTTGCGTTCTTGAACGCTTCATCCGTCCCGGTCTCGAACTCGCGTTCGGCCTGGTTCGGAGTGGCAACTTCGGGCATGAGTTTCTCCTTCACGTGTTGGATTGAAATGGTTCGTCCGTGCTCGCATGCACGGGCTGGATCTTGAGCGCCTCCTGCAATCGGCGCAGGATCACATCGCAGTAGGCCGGGCTGATCTCGACGCCGTACCCAGCGCGATCGAGCAACCCGGCGGCGACGAGTGTCGTTCCGCTCCCGGTGAACGGGTCGAAGATCACATCGCCGGGATCGGAATACGCTTTGATGAAGAACTCCGGGATCGCGCGCGGGAAGGGAGCCGAATGATTCCCCTGGCTCGATTCTGTTTTGGCTTCGATCACGTTCGAGGGGCGCGCCAAGCCGCCGTGCCGGCCTTCGAGATCGTTGGCGTTGCGTCGGGTGGTCTGCCACGCCGCATGGTTCTTGCCCTGATCGGCCGCCGCGCCACGCGGTCCCGTGCCGAGCAGTCCACTGCCGGAGGTCGATTTCGGATTATCGGGCGAGTAGTCGAAGCAGTCGTCCGACCAGTGGCCAACCTCGCGCGGGCGGAATTTGATCTTTCGCTCGCGCGCGAAGTGATAGATCGGCTCGAAGGCGTTCTTGAAGCGGTTGTTCCATCCGCCGGGGACGCCATCATCGGTTTTCCGCCAGCAGAACTCATCGACGAACCGCCAGCCCCACTGCCGCTTGTGAGCCAGCACCAGATCCATCACGTACAGGCTCCGCTCGCCATCCTCGGCGTGGGGCTTAATGTTCAAAAAGTACGACCCGTCCGCAGCGAGTACGGACTCGATCACCGCAGCAACATCGCGGAACCAGGCCGTGTATTTCTCCGGAGGCACCGGCTCAAAACCGCTCGATGGATCATACTGCCGCTGCGTCGCGTAGGGCGGCGAAGTGATGACGACGTTCGCCTTCCTGCCTTCGAAGAGCCGCTCAACGGTGGCGCGATCGCGGCAATCTCCGCAGATGAGCCGGTGGGGGCCGATCAGCCAGAGGTCGCCCGGCCTGGTGACCGCCTCCACAGTCGCCGCGGGAATCGAGTCTTCCGACTCCTCGGCCGCTGCCGTGGCGGTGTGCTCCAGGGACGCCAGAAAATCGTCGATCTCCTTGGAGTCGAACCCGGCCAGGGTTGCGTCGAACCCGGCATCCGCGAGATCCTTCAATTCGCCCGCCAGCAGTTCGCTATCCCAGCCTGCGAGTTCCGAGAGGCGATTGTCAGCCAGGAGGTATGCACGCCGCTGGTTCTCATCGAGGTGATCGAGGACGATCACCGGTACCTGCGTCATGCCCAACTTGCGTGCCGCCAGCAACCGTCCGTGCCCGGCAATCACGCCGGCCTGCGAGTCAACCAGCACCGGATTGTTGAACCCGAATTCCACAATCGACGCGGCGATCTGCGCGACCTGCTCCTCGCTGTGCGTGCGAGGGTTTCGCGCGTATGGCACGAGCTTCTCGACCGGCCACAGTTCGATCCGGTTCGCCAGCGCCGCGATCACAGTGCGTCCACCATCTGGAGCCGCCGGCCGATCCAGTGCATTACCGGCGTTGCCATCGAATTACCGATTGCTCTGTATCGCGGGCCGTCCGGAGTCGCGCCCAACCTATGGGCCTCCTCCAGGGAGATGCCGAGGTACGCAGCCATCTCCTCGGCTTCGTACGTGCGGAGTTTCTTCCGGTAGTTCGGGATCAACGTGTAATCGTCCGGAAAGCCTTGGAGCCGCTCACATTCTCGCGGCGTCAATCGCCGGACCGCGAACCACGTCGCCACGAGCGGCGCTCCGTCGCCACGCCCGGAACTACCAGACTGCGCCTTGAGTGGTGGCGCGATCACGTCGGGAGCGCCGCGGCCGTTCCGCACGAAGCGGGATTCGAAAACTACCGGTGGCGCCGTCCCCTCCGGCACAACGCCGTCGTGGCCGAATCCCCGGAACGCCACGGCCAACTGCCCGCCAGCATTCGCGTGCGAGTGCCTGTGTCCCATCGCGCGCATCGTCGGGGTAAGGTCTTCGACGGCATCCGCACCGCCGTCCTTGCACGAAAACCCCACCGGCACGATCGGGACGCCGCGCCCGGTCCCATCTTCGCTGGCGTCCATCCCCTCGCCCCGGAGCGTGTGCGCGACGAGCGACTCGGAGGTATCGACGTCCATCCGCATCTTGCCCGCTGTGAGTGGCGGCGCGACTTCCACGCAGAAGGTCTCCGTCTCGAAATCCATCCGCATGCTGCCGCCGTGCGCGTTGCACGCGGTCGCGATCTCAATGGGCCCGGAGGTGTTGTTGCCGCCGAACGGAATCAGATGACCGGCCTGCGCCTGGTTATCGTCCGCGCCACATGTTCCAACGCCATCCGCAGTAAGGGCGGCAACGCTCTGGCGCGTTTTGCGGCGCGCCGGAGTATCCCGGCACAGGCCTTCGCGCTCAAGAAGTACCGCTGCGGCACGTCGCCAGTCTCCAAAATGCCCGACAACGAAGACGCGACGGCGGCGTTGGGGCACTCCGAAGAACTGAGCGTCCAGGACTCGCCAGGCGCAACCGTACCCGAGTTCCGCCAGCGCCCCGAGGATGGCTCCAAAATCCCGCCCGCCGTTCGACGACAAGACGCCGGGGACATTTTCCCAGACGATCCACCGAGGCCGCAGTCTGCCAGCAAGGCGGCAAAACTCGACGGCCAGTTGGCCACGCGGGTCATCCAGGCCGCCTCGTCGTCCGGCGACGGAGAACGAGGGACAGGGAGTGCCTCCCACGAGAACGTCGATTGCGCCGCGGCTTGCTGTGATGCGCGTGAAGTCGCCAAGGTTTTGAACGCCGGGGTAGCGGTGCGCCAGCAGCGCCGAACAGAACGGGTCGATCTCGGCGAACCAGGCCGGCCGGAAACCCAGCGGTTCCCAGGCGACGGTCGCCGCCTCGATACCTGAGCATACGGAACCGTAAATCAAACTCCGCACAGTCCCGCGCATTCGGCTGTCCAGTTCAGGTTCAAGTGGTACTGGCGGTCGTCGCCGCTGCCCAGGTCCGCGCGGTCGAGCGGAACGCAACTTCGGTGCACATAGAGCTTCTGGTCGAGCCCGCGGTTCACGACGTTGCCTGGCACGCGGAGTGCGCTATCGATCTCGACGGCGCGCGCCCATCCATCCGGGTCGGTGTCCCGCAGCCGCCGCCACTCCGCATTGCTCTTGAAAGGGCAGAACACGCACGCGGATTTTTGCACCTCGTGTGGAACGCCGAAAGCCGTCAGCCAGCCGTAGCAGTCGCCGCGGGTCATGCCGCGTTCGATCAACGGGAAGACCGGCGCAATCCAGGAGCGCTCTTCAAGGCGGTGGCGGATCCGCACCGAGCGGCCTGCCTCGTCGAGCGAGATCCCGTAGCTCTGGTGGACGAGTACGCCCTTCGGCACGCGCTGACCCTTTTTCAAGCCGAGCATTTCGCGCCGAATGAAGCGCTCGATGACTTCGATCTTGTACTCCTTGGTGCACTGCCGCCGGACCATTCCGGCCTTCGCACCTTCGCGCTCAGCCGTGTAGGCGGGAATTGATGCGAACCGCTGGCCCGTGGAGTTGCGGCCGTGCCGAAGGTCGTCTCCCAATCGACCGCCCGTGCTGCGAACGACGATAGGCGGCCCGCCAAGCGACCGCAGCCAATCGAGGTGGCGATAGACAGCCGTCGGCTCCTCGCCCGTATCCGCGAACACCGCGCATTCGATCTGCGGCTGGATCTCGCCACGGAGATACATCAGATAGAGCGTGGTGGACTGGACTCCGGCGCCCAGGTTCAGCACATGACGCCCGCTCTGCCCGTTGTCGATCAACGTGAGGCTCCCGTCGGAATCTGCACTCGTTCGGATCGGCGCTCGCGCGATAGCGGCGTTGTCAACCAGTCCGTCAACTGTCAACCTGGAATTCCGCCCAAACGCTAGGCAAAGCGTGCCATCGGTCTACCCGCGGCCTGCCGCCGCTTCCGGGGACCCAACGGAGATCGGATTGCGCGGCGCGAGGCCGGTTGGCCTTGTCGCTCACACTCTACGGTCGAACACCATCAGGCTGCTTTGCGTGCCGTCCGCCCTTTCTCCACCTTCCGCTGCAGGCTTCCCCGGCGCGTTACGGGAACGCGCAGGTATCTCGGCCCCTTCGGGTGCTTCTCCGGCACGACTGCCGGACCGCAGGCCTGCCAACTCAAAGGCAGCAGTCGGTTCCGGTGGTGCCGCAGCGCCCGCCAGATTTCTTTCCGCCGTTCGTCGGGCAGGCCGGCGAAGATGCGGATGGCCGCTTTCTCGGGGTCGATGCCGCAGCGTTCGCAGATCTGCCGGAAGCTGAAGACCTCATCGCCGTGAAGCGCCACGAAGGCCCAGAGGGCGGCGTCGAGCATCGCATCGGCGGCTTCCTGTTTCTCGCGGCTGGTCAGGCGGCTGCCGTCAATCCGCAGCCACAGATCACGAATGGCTTGCTGCACGATCGCCAGGTCCAGCCTGGCTTGCAAACGCGGATCGGGCACGGGCACTGGCCCAGCAGCGATGCTCCTTGCGCGTTCCATCGTGTTCGGCATGCCTTACCTCTTTCCCGCCGCTGACAGCGAGACCAGGTCGGGATTGAATCTACGCGGATTAAATTGATCGCGGTCCGACCAATAGACGAGTTGGCCGGTTTTGGGATCGACACGCTTCAGCATCAGAAGCGATTGCGCACCCACGTGCTCGTCATAGGTCGGGTAATGGTTGTCGTGGCGGGACTTCTCGATAGAGTCATCGCCGCGCGAGAGCAGATTCACCTGCACGATCTCGCCCGTCTTACGCTTGCGGACGATCTCGGCGTTCGCCGCGCCGATGTAGCGGCGGACGCTGATGGAATCGCACGTATCGATGATTCGAGGACCGGCAAAGACGTGAATCTTCATCGAGGCCGATCTTGGGCACACTTCTTCCGCCCAAGAATGTCGGACTATTTTTGCGCCCGGCCCGCCGGTACGATGTTTAGGAAGGAGTCTTTCGGAGGGTGCGCTTTGCGCTCGCCTGTCGAACCGAGCCTTTACAAACTCTGTTCACTTACTATATACGCCGGATCGGGTGTGTTTGTCCGGATCAAGAGCGAATTATTTTCGAGAAGCGCGCGGGTTGCGGCGATGCTGGTCACCACGCCTACCACCGCGCCGGCCTTGCGCCACTCATCGAGCCGCTTGGCCTGCAGCGCCGTCGGCTTCTCGCCGGGCCGCTTCACCTCGAGTTGAAGGCTGCGGCCGCGGAGGCAGGCGTCGATGTCTGGGTCACCTGCCACGCCCATGCCGCCGCCCCAGCGCTTGCGCGCCAGGCACTCGGGCAGGCCGTTCAAGTAAGCCAGGATGGATTTGACGATCGCCTTCTCCGATGTCATGCCCGCCGCCTCCGCGCCGGAGCCGGTTCCGCTGCGACGTTCTTCGATTGGAGCCGTTTGCGGCGCTGTTCCGCGAAGATCCTGGCGACCTGCCGGCACCGCCACTCCTCCGGGCTGATCCATTCCAGCCCTTCGTCGTTGATGACCAGCGGCATCGAGTCCATCCGCAGGATCCGCGCTGCCGCGCGCAGTTCATCCAGGTCGGCGCGGAGCGGGTATGCGAGAGCGAGGCGGCCGAGCGGCAGCCGGATGATGCGGACGCCCGCGCGGTTCATGTAGTCCTGCGCCCGGCGCACGTCGATCAACTCCTGCTTGTGGTCCCGGACGAGCTGCTTGATCTCCTCCGGCGCGCCCTTGTCGATGCGCAGCTTGCCCTCGGCATCGAGCCAGACCGAGATGCCCGCGTCCATCAGCCGGTCGAAGACGGTCTCAATTTCCATGAGCGCTCTCCATACCAGCGGTATGTAGGGATGTAGGGTTATGTAGGATCAAACCTATTTCCCCTATATGCGCGTGCGCGTGCGCGCTATACGGATAAAAGGGGTGAATCCTACATAACCCTACATAGCGATAAACGGTTGTTGAAAACAGAGCACTTGGACGCGTGCTGTATGTAGGGTTGTGGCACCCTCCGGGCTGATTGACGAAGAAACTCATCAAACTTCCTCTCCTTCCTCGTCTCGGGACGTCCAGTTCCTGCCGCCCCCGTTTGCACGCGAAGGCGGTCCATCGTGGATTGGCTCGGCAAGTAAGCCCAGGCCGAGATAGATCATGCCGCCGGTCTGGCGAAGCTTTTGAAAGCCCCTTTCGCTGAGAAATGAACTGAATACTTTGTGGCTCACCGGCGATTCGCCGTGCTCCTCAGCCCAGACGCGGTAGACCTTGTAGAGCGCGGTCGACGATACCCGCGCGTTGGGCACCCGGACGCACTTTTCGCTCAAAAACATTGCGAACGTATCCTGTTCGGCCTCGTACTCCCTGGTTGCTTCCAGGACTTCTTCCGGCACGCCGAGGCCCTCGCGCTGCCAGGCGAGGCAGCCTTGGACCGCCCAGTTCAGGATCCCCGGAAATTCCGCCTGGAACATGGCGGTCACTTCGTGACGCGGCTTCTGCCGTTCCCTGGGGATCGTGACGTCGAACGGAATCAGCTTCAGGCGGTTCCACAGCGCCCGGTCGCCGCGGACCTGGGGCTTGTGGTTGGTGGCGAGCCAGGGCTTGAACTCCGGGTAAAATTCGAAGTACTCGCCGCGCATGAACCGCGCCGACATCTTGTCGCCGCCGGTCATCTCCTTGATCAGCGCTTCCGACAAGCGCGAGCCGCGCTCGTTCTCCGAAGCCCAGACGAATCGCGCGCCCTTGAGCTTGGCGATGTCGTTCGGGATCGCGCCTTCTTTTTTCTTCAGGAATGTGTCGACGGGCGTGCGGTTGGCGTAGTCACCGAGCAGGCGTTGGATGATATCGACCATGGTGGACTTGCCGTTGTCGCCGCCCGCGCCGTACAGGATGAACATAGCCTTGTCGCTGGTGATGCCCGTAAGGCAGCAGCCGAAGGCGCGCTGCAAAAACGCGACCAGGCTGGAGCGCCGGTTCATGACCATGTGGAGGAACTCCAGCCAGTTGGGGCAGGTGGCCTGGGGATCGAAGGTAACGGGCGCGAGCTTGGTGATCAGATCCCGCTGGCTGTGTGGCCGGAGCTGGCCGGTGCGCAGATCGAGGGTGCCGTTGCGGACGGTCAACAGCCAGGGATCGGAATCGAGATCGCCTGGCCGGATGGCGATCGCCGGATCGGCCTTGGCCAGGTTGATCATGGCCGTGATGGAGCGCCAGGATTCGGATTTGATCAAGTGGGCGAGGAAGGCCTCCCGCTCCTCTTCGTTCCGGATCTTCTTCGCCAGAGCGTAGAGGCTACGGATGAGCGCGGCGCCCATGGTGTAGACTTCGAGAACTTCATCCTCCCACCACCGCATTCCATCCCAAGTGAACCAGCGCGCCCATCTTTCGCAATAACGGAGGCGTTCGCGGTACCGGGCGGCGAAGCGCCTCGCATTGCCGAGGTCGGTGAACCGCTCGATTTTCGAGGCGGCGGCAGTGGCCTCGGAGTCGCTATCGGGCGGCGCACCGGCGGGAGGATCGCTCCCGGCCTCGGGTTTCGCACCGCTGCCACCGGACGGGTCCGCCGCCGGCGGTTCCGGGATGGGCGCTTCCGGCGCAGCGCCGCCGGTCTCGATTCTGCCGATCGCGATCGGCGAATTCACGTTGCCGCGGAACAGGCACCCGGCGCAGTACTTCTCGCCGCCCAGATCCGACTGCACGTAGGCGCAGGTGACCGGCGCGACTTTACCGCCGGAGGCTTGACGCAGCTTGGCCGCGGTCTCGCGGCGGCTGTAGCGCGGGTACGCTTTGCTGAGCTCATGCGCCCAGCGTTCGGCGTCCTCGCAGCGCGCCACCACGGTCAACATGCGATACCACTCGGGTTCCGGAAGGCTCGCGGCGTCGTCCCGGCAATGTCCGATCCAGGGGCAACCCTCCAGAATCAGCGGAAGCTTCGCCGGCGGGAGCGGCTCCTGCGGCTCTGCGTGCGGAAGTAGAGGGCCAGGGTCTTCAATGCCTTCGAGGATCTCTTCGATATCGCTCTGGTTGTAGTCCCACTCGCGGTACTCGGCGGTTACGGGCCGGACATCCGGCGGCAACTTCCGGTTGAACGTGCCCGGTACGCGCAGCACGCGGCACAGGTCCGCCGTCGAATCGAGGCCCCACCCGCGGGATTTGGCGAGTTGCCGCAGCAGCGCCTGGAATCGCGTGGAGAGCGATTTCGCCGCCGCGCGCTCCCGGCCGGTTTCGAGGCGCCACGGTTCCTTATACCGCCAGTAGACCTGCAGCCCGAAGCCGCTGCGCACGACGATCGAGGGCGGCAGTCCCACGGCCTCGATGAGACCGAGGGCATCCTGTTCGGTGGGCGGCAGATCCTTCGAGGAATGCGCTGGTCCGGCGATATCGATGTCGGCCCAGACGGCGGGAACGGCGCATACGCCGTCTTCGGCCCCGCGGCCGTTTCCCGCCGGCGGGCTGCGCTGCAAGCCCACGGCCGCATAGACGTCGCACGCCTCGGCGCGCCGGCGGCTGTACTCAACCGCGGCGGCAAGCGCCCCCTGAGCGCCAAGATCGAAGGCGCGCGCCGCCTTATCCTGGCGAGTCCAGACGATGAGATGGCCGAATGCTTCCTCCCCGTGCAGGCGGCGGAAGAATTCGGCGATTGGTTCGGACATCCGCTCTCCCGAAAAAAGTGGACCGGGCGCGACGCTTGCCGCCGCGCCCGCTGGTCTAGATCACTTCGCCTTCGTTGTGGTGGACATCCTTGGCCGTGGGCGCAGACGGAGCCGCCGCCAGGAACGGCTGGAGCATGGCGGCGTACTCCTTCACCCGCGCGGCCTGCTCGGGCGTCAGGCGTCCGCCCGAGGTGAAGGCCGCCCTCGAGTACACGATGCCCTGGGCGTTCTTCGTTTTTTCGAGGCCGATCCGGGTGATCAGGCTGTAGCAGGGCACCGCCTTCGAGGCTAGGCGCATGAAGTACTGCCGCGCGGGCTTGATGGAACTCGGCGGCAGGCTGACGATTTCGGGCAACAGGTTCTCCTCCCGCAGCAGGAACAGCTGCCGCACGAGCTTGCAGGCCTGGCCCTCGCCCTTGGGGTCGCTGCCGAATTTGGCGAACTCGCACTTGTGGCAATCGCCGCCGGGCTTGCCGGCGCCGGTGCGCGCGTCGAGCGAAAAGCAATCGGGCGGCATGTTGCCGTCGGACTGCTCCATCGGCACGCTCCAGTAGGCGCGCGTGTCGCGCCAGGCGACGATGATGCCGGCGAGTTCCTTTTCGATTTCCTCGCCGTCCAGCCCCTGGACGGTCCAGGCCGTGCCGCCGCCGGCGGGGATCTTGATGCGCTCGAAATTGGCGGCGTTCATTTCGCCTTCGCCCAGATTTGCGATCACCGCGTCCCGGATCTCCGTAATGGGCGTGCCGAACATGACGAACGGGCTGGCGGCGGCGCTGTTCTTCTTCACGATTTCCTTGCTGGCCATGATTAGCTTCTCCTTGTTCTGAGTTTGAAAACTTCGCTGACTTCGAGGACCTCGCGCAAGCTCGGCGGCAGCGGCCGCTCTTCGCGATCCAGTTCCCTCACGTAGGCGCTGAGGGAGTTCGTATTGAAGGTCTCCTCGACGTAATCGCCCAGGCGTGCGCGCTTGAGCGCCTTGCAGACGGCCGCCTTGTTGCCGTCCCTGGCTTTCGCCCACAGCTTCCGCTCGACATACACCGTGCGTCCGTCGATCGAGATCTTTTCAAAGCCCTCCTGTTCGAACTGGGGCAGCAGGCGCTGCTCGAGTTCGGCGGCTTCGGCTTTGATCGTGTCGACCTCGGCCTCCAATTGCCGGCGGCGTTCTTCGAGGGCGACAAAGCGTTTCAGTTCTTCGGTATTCATTGATCTCCTTTCAATTGCCGTAAAACTTCGGTGACCACATCCGCCTTGGCCGCCAGCTCGGCCATGACCTGCTCGTCCACCGTGTGCCTGGCGAGCAGGTGGATATACTCGACCGGCCGCGTCTGGCCGGGCCGGTGAATGCGCGCGAGGCTCTGCTCGTAGGAGCCGAGCGAAAAGCCGAGCGAGTAATAGATCGCGTAGCGGGCGCGAGTCAGGTCGACGCCCACGCCGCCGGATTCGATCTGCGCCGCGAGCACGGGTGCTTCGCCCGCCTGCCAGCGCCTGAGGCCGTCCGTGCGGCCGGAAAGTTCGAGCGCCCGCCGTCCGGTCTCGTCCGCGACGCGATGGATCGCGTCCAGATCTTTGTGGAAGCGGCAGAAGACGACGACGGGTTCTTCGGGCGCGATGTCCTCGAACACATCGCGCAGCAGGTTCATCTTGGCCGAATCGATCTGCACGTACTGGCCGCCGTCGGTTCGGATGAACCCGCCGGTGATCTGCTGGAGCCGCAGCAGCTTCACCAGCGCGTTCGCGGCCGTGATCTCGCCCGATTCCACCCGCGCGATGAGATCGTGCTTGAGCGATTGATAAGCGCGCCACGCCTCCGGGCCCAGATCGCAGGCGTAGGTGATGTGCATCTCCGGCGGCAGGTCGAGAACGTCCTTGGTCACGCGGAAGGCGACCGAATAGAATTTCCGGTTGAGTTCCTCGATGTTGCGGTAGCCGACGATCTGGTGATTCTGGAAGCCGCCCATCACCATGTAGCGTTGGCGGAAGGCGGCGTTGCTCCACCCGAAAACGGAAGGCGCGACGGCCCGGAGTTCCCCGTAGAGGTCTTCCGGGCCGTGCGGCATGGGCGTGCCGGTCATGCCCAGCCGGTAGCGCGCCACCTTGCCGAGCCGCGCGAGAAACCGGCTGGCCTTACCGCCAGGGGCTTTCGCGCGGTGAATTTCATCGGCGATCAGGAAATCCACGCGCTGGCGCAGGATCCACTCCGCAAACGGGCTGCGCCAGGCGCCTTCGTAATTGATCACGAGGAACACCGGCACTCCGCGCGCCCGGGCGAGCTTCATCATCCGCTCGGCCTCGGCGCGCTTGGCGGCGACGCTCGCGAAAGAATCGTCGAGCGAGGCGGCCACAAACGGCGCGGCGCTGTGCAACTCGATCTGCGGCCGCCAGACCTGCACCACGCGCAGCGGGCAAAAGACGACGTTCGTCTGGAAGCCATACACGAGCGCGATGTAGACCGCCATCGCGGTCTTGCCCGTGCCCATGTCGGCGCAGATCATCGCGCCGCGTTTGCCGCCGGCGTAGAGCGCGGAGACGAACCGCACCGCCTCTTCCTGATGCCGCCAGGGAGTGGTGCGGGCGCCCGGAATGCTCAGCGGAGTACCTACTGCTGCTTGCGGTAAACCCAAGGCCGCGCCCTCCGATCCAGTGCCAACGCCCCGGCAACAGTGAGCCGAGGGTTTTCACGCATGTACGGCTCGCAAATCGCGCGGAGTTGGGCGATTGCGGGGTGCTTCCGGCGGCTCCTCTCGATGCTTTCATCAAGCCGGGCGATCTCCGCGTCGAGTTCGGCCACCAACCGCTTCGCAGCGGCCTTGGATAATGGATTGTCCGGTTTCATTGGCGCTCTCCTTCGGCCCGCCGGATCTCGGGATCGAGAATCTCAAGGGCTTCGGCCGTTGTGATGCCCGGATGTTGGCGGAACGCCGGCTCCAGCCAGGCGTAGAACCACTCGGCCACCTTGAGCCGAGCCTGGTCGGATTCGATCTGTTCGTGCAGCAACGCGATGTAGCGGCGATGGTGATCCGCCGTCGCGCGGGCAGTGGCGACATAGCGTACGGCTCCCGCATCGTCGCGGAAGGTCATGGCGGACTCCGGATCGAGATCGCCGAAGCGAAAGTTCAATTTCAGCTGCAGCGCGTTTTCGCGGCGCGTGGCGAGCGTCTTCTTCATCCGGTCGGAGACGATCGAACGTATCTGGGCCTCGGCCAGATCGCGGCCATACTCCATGACCAGATCCCCGTATTGATCGAGCACCTCCTGGCTGATTTCCTCGGTGGTCGGCTCGCTCGTCTCCAGATGCGTCAGGATTGCCTCGTTGATCCGGCGAGACAGTTCGGAATCATGAAATCTCTTCATTGCGTTCAACTCCTGTTTGAAATTCGGTCAACCACTGGAGCGCGGCCGGAGTCTTCGCGCGAACACCGGGGCAGTGCCAGTACTCGAGGCGGGCGGACAACTCGAGCGGATCGAGACGTGTGTCCGCCAGCGCCAGCACCGCGCGCGTAACGTTCCAGATCGCGTCCAGATCCGCCTTCGTGGCGGCGCGTTCTTCCGCCGGCGCCCCGGAGCGGTACCGGCCCGTGTTGTCGGCCACGAGCGTGCCCGTTTCCCGCGCTAACCGCCGCGCCTCGCCAGTCGTGGGAAGACCGATCGCCTTGCGAAGCGCGCGTGTGATCTCACGCCGGATCTCGCCGGGCTGTTTAAGGATTTCGGCTTGGCGCGCCGCCGGCTCGGTGGCGATCACGGCGGCCGCGCTGATGGAAACTTCGCCGCTATCCATCGCGGCCACCAACTCGGGCGTCCCTTTTTCGACAACCCTCTTCGCCTGCTCGTAGGTTTTCGCGTTGCCAAAACCGGCCTTGCGCGCCGCGATCTCCCTCGTCTCGGCGCCCGGCTCAACTTCCGGAAAATTTCCCGGAAGTTCCATATCCGTACGCCGCCCCTGGCGATTCCCGATTCCCGCCTCGATTGCTTTGCCGATCGCTGCACGTTCCGATGGCGTGAAATCCTTGCGGACATCGTTTTCGGCGAACTCACCCGCGAGGATGCTGGACACGCGTACGATGCGCGCAGCGATGGTGGGCTGCTTCAAGACATCGCGGACGGCGAGCAGGCGCCGCTCGCCGAAAACCAGGGTGCTGTCTTCGGTGATGCCGATCGGCTGGAGCAAACCTTCGGTCGCGATGCTCACCGCCAGAATTTCCAGATCTCCCATGTCGCGCCGGTGGCGCTCGCCGATGCGAACTGCGTCGCAGGGGACGTCGGCTATGGACATCGCATGCCCGTTCATTGCCCGCCTCCACACCGGCGATTGCCGTTGCGGCCGAGTCCGGCCGCAACGAACCGCCGCCGCAGGCGAGCGATCCGGTCGTGCAGGGTCGAGCGGGGAATTCCAAGAATGCGGCTGACCTCGGCGGGGGAATGATCGTAAAGCAGGAGGACCAACTGGCGGTCCTCGCCGCCGAGGGTGGCCAGGACGCGCTGGACGTCTACCCGCAGGTCGAGATCCGCTGCCGGGAAATCGGCGGGCAGCGTACTTGCGGATTGGATCGGCAGGAATTCGGGAGCGCGCCGGGCCGCGCGAATGAGAGATGACAGGCGTGCTGTGATTACATGCTCAATGAAGGTCCGCACCGACGCCCGCGCCGGATCGAATCGCGGGAGCGCCCGCCAACAGGCCGCCAGACCTTCCTGCTCGAACTCCTCGCGGCCCGCCGCCGGGATAACGCCGTTTACCACCGCGGCGGTGGCGCGCACCCGGGCGGCGCGAAGGGCAATCGGGTAAACCTGCTCGAAGGCGATCTCAAGCATGGCGGCTACCATCCCCCGCGTCGAAATGCTCGATCTCGACCGCGAATGGCAGGCCGTGGCGAACGTCAATCAGCAGGATCTCGCCGTCTTTAACGGCGGCGAGGGTCTCCAGCAGTTCCGGGATCTGATTTTTCAGCAGGAAGTCGTCAAATGCGAATTCGGGCCGCGGGCCGTTATCGCCGCCGACTTTCAATTTCCGGACGACGCGCGGTGCCGGGCTGAAAACGGGCTCGCCGGCCCGGACCTGCAGATCCTCGATCCGGCCGAAGTTGATCTGCTGCATCAACTCGACCAGCCGCCGCTGCGACGGCGAAAGGGAAGACTTGGTTTTCAGGAAGCTCAAAGGGCACTCCTCGTTTTTGAAATCAAGGAGTTGCCCGGCGGGAGGCGCCGGGGCGGGCTGTTCGCCGTTCCTCGCGCCGTTTATTTCAACGCCGGGGCAACGCCTTCAAAAGCGAGGCGCTACTTCCGGCGTAGCAATGCTACATTTGGCGTAGCATTTGAAAAAAATTCAAAATTCCCAGGGGAGATTGCCCGAGTACAGAAGAAAATTGCCCGTCTCGATATGGCGGCCAAGGTGGTCGGCCAGGGAGGGAAGATGCTTGCGGATCAGCTTTATCGATCTGCCAATCGCGATGAAAACCGACTTGCGGAATTTTTCCCGGTCATCGCGCGATTTCCGCAACCTTCCGCCGAGGCCTCTGGCGGCTAGGATCTCGTCCGTCAATTTCTCCATCTCGGTCTGGAGACGTTCTTTTCGGATCGGATCGTTGTTTTTTTCGGCCTCGGCCACACGCGATTGAAGATCCGCCGCGCGCGCCCGGTAGCTGGTCATTGCAGCCGAGTCCAGAACCTCTCCGGCGGACCCGACTGGAAGGCCTTGTGCGCCGCTGACGCCCGCGAAGAGTTCGGCGGCCAGGACCGGACTGCCCGCGTGCCGCAGCAGTTCCGCGATATAGTCCATGCCCTTTGCGTCCTGGACGATAATCTCGCGGCCCTCGAACACGAGCCTCCACCCCTGGCCTTGTTTGCGGAACAAGTAATTCGGCTCCTTCCCCTGAGCCTGAGCCGCGGGAAACGCGGCCTGCCAATCGAGCCGCAAACCGTCCGCGGCGGATAGGTCCAGCATCTGGATGCCGTCCAGGATCCGGTGAGCTTCCGGCGAGAGCGGCAGGCACGCCGGCATGATCACGGTGGTCCTACCGTTGGACGTTCCGCTCTTCAACCGGTGGCACCTCGCCAGTAAGGCGCTTTCATCGGCGTTCGGCAGGGAGAGATAGACCGTGACCGCGCCCACGCCATCCAGGCGCTTGACGCCAAGCGGCACGATGCCGCCGTCGATTTGAAAGCCGCTCCCGGCGATATCGTTTTCGCGCCTGACCGCCGCCGCCAGACGGGCGGCCGAAACGCCGTACTGCCTCACATCCTCAGGCGTCAGCGGTACGGGAGTCGTGAAATCATCCTCATCTTCAGCAACCCCGTAAAGGCCCCGGGCCGTTTCGCGGACTGCCAGGGCGCCGCCTGGACCGTAACGCGCGGGACGCGGAATCTCGGTCGCGCGTCCCGTTTGAAACAGAATGCCCGCCGAAACCAGGGCGTCGAGTTCTTCCTCGGGATATGCCGCTGCTTCCGCCGCGCCGATCACCGGCGACTCCACCGCGTGGAGCAGGCGCAGGATCATCCGGAGCAGGGTGTCAGCCACGCAGGAGTTTCCACCGGCTCAAGTACCGGAACACGTCTTCCGCGTGCGTGGCGCGTTTGAACGAGATTTTGTTGGTCCCGCCGATCTCCACCCGCTTGCCGCGGCGGTCGTCCGGAAACCCAATCTTGATCACCGCTTTCTGAACCGGCGCGCCGGCCAGCCGCTTGCGGAAATCGTTCACCTGCAGCGTGTCCAGCACATCCTTGGAGCGAACCACCCAGGCAGGGTTGAATTTCTGGCGCAGCTTGAAATGGAGTTCCACCAGGAAGGCGAAATCGCCGCCGTCCACATCGAGGGAGAAATCTTCGCAGGTGATTGCGTCCAGCGAGAATTTGTCGGCGGATTCCGGCTTCTCGAAAAGATCCGGGTCGCCGAAGCAGCATCTGGCAAAAGTCTTCCGGAGCGCCGTCTGCTCTTTTTCGAACCGCGCCTCGATCTCCACCTGGCCGGTTTCATTGTTGTAGCTGATGTAATCCTGCTGGGCGGGCCGCAGCACCGTGGGCGACACCTTCGGCTGGACCTTGGTCCCCTGGAATGTGAGCAGCGCCTGGGTGCGCTTCTCGTGATACACGATGAAATTCGTGTAGACGCCCTCCTGGTACTGCCGGACGAGCACCCGGTCGCTGTGTTTGTCGTCCTTGAAAAGCGCGGAGAGGATCTCCTGCATCTCGCCGGCGGCGGCGCGGGCGTCCGGGATTGCCAGCCCGGCCTCGCCCTGGAAGATCGAGAACCGCTCGGCCTGGTGCAGGGCGGCACGATCATAGGCTAGGTTGAAAGCGTCCTCGTTCCCGGCGCGGACCTTCAGGCTCAGGCACTCAACCGGCAGTTTCCCGCCGGGATCCGGATCGTAATCCGGGTCCACATCGCGGCAGGAGGCCACGATATCCTCGTGCCCGCGCTCGCTCGAAAGATCGTAGGCCCGGTAAAGCCCCTCCAGGAACTGGTCCATGCTGGCGCCGTCTCCGTCGCCGTTGACGATGAAATCCTTGAAGAGCGGCACATCCAGGGATCCGGCGTCGACGCGGAGGCTGCCTTTCCAGAGGGCGGTGTAGGCGCGGAGGAGGTCCTCGTGTCCCTCAAACTTGTCCACGAATCTGTCGGCGTTGAATGCGCGATGCTTTGCCATCCGCTCGCAAGCCTCCCAAAAACGTAGCTGCTGGAAAACCAACGGTCGATTCCGATTCGATGCCTGAAGCGGCGGCCGGATCCGCGGAGCAACGCCGGGCGGGTGACCTGGACTAACCGAACCGCACGATTATATCAGGTCGAGGGAAAACCCTACCTGGCTTGTCGGTGGATATGGTTTCGTTCTGCCTGTCCTCATGTCCTCCTTTCGTAACCAGAAGACTCATGACCTGCCGGCCCAGATCGCGGCAAGCACTCCAAGAGCCAACCCAATGCCGAGAATCAGCGCGTATTTGGCCGGACGGCTCAAAGCGTGGTTCGCGTATTTGACGGGAACGGTTTGGCCTCTCTGCTTCCATTTCGCAGACTGGATTTCGCTGTACGAAACCTCGACCGTTCCCGCTGATGCCTGAACGATACAGGAATCCGGATATACGGACCTTGGATAACCCTTCACCTTGCGGCGATCCGAAAGACGGAATTCCACAAAGTTGTAACCGCTCTCATCGGCCTGCCGAACCGCCACTGCCCACTCTGCCGCGCTCTTTCCATCCTGGATGATAGGAGTCTCAGCGGCGCTAGCCCACTTTGTGGCGCATAGCATGGTGCAGAGGATGGCGGCGATTATCTTTCGAACCATCTTCGTGTCGTGCGAATCGAGGTCCTCTAAATACCATAAGCGAATTCGATTACGGCAGAGCGTCGGGCGATGCCAGGCTTGGCGCAACTAGCGCGAGGTCGGCCAAGGCCTCTTGCCGCATGAGAACTAATAGCAGAATCGACACCCACTTGTAGACTCATCGAAGCGTAAGCGGTCCCATGCCATTACGGTCGCGCCTGGCCGGCCACAGCAGGCATGCGACTAGCGGCAGATAAAACAGCCCGACCGTAAACACGCCAGCCGCGACCCATAGCAACATGAGAAGCCCAGCAAGCACCCTGAGCCTGTTAGAGAGCGCGCCAAGGATGCTAATGGCAACCGGCACAGCAAGAATTACACTATGGTAGCCATTGATTTGTGGGAGCGTCGCTCGTTGTGGCGGCCCGGCATATGTCGGAATCAAGAGTAATCCGACGGAAACGAGAATCGTGCCGACAACGGTGAGTACGCCTCGATGTGCGGTCATATCGGGTGCTTTCAGAAGCAGCCGTGCATTCACACGGCACGGTTTTAATTCTATTCTAGATCGTCCTCACAAGCTGGAACTGTGGAGTCAGGAGGTTGATGCACGCAGGCCCGCTGAGACTCCATGCGAACTGGCCAGTGAGAGTCCCGTCCCATTGTCCCCATACCGCTGAAGGCCAATAGTAGGCGTAAACAGTGCCGCCGAGGCACGCGGGGAATCCGTTATTGATGAATGTATCGGTCGCATAGCTCGTTGTGTAGCCGCAGGCCGCACCATTGATCCAGTTCTCATAACCTAAAGACCAGCCGCTCAGGGAGAACCACGTGCGCTGGTACTGGCCGGACTGGGGGATGATGCATGTATCAGGTGCGTACCACCACCAAGTGGTTTGCGTGTAAACCGAATTTACAACTATGCCGATCGGATCGACGAACCAGGAATTCTGGTAACCAGCGCTTTGTGTGAATCCGGGAGGTCCATCGAGCAGTACGGAAGCGCCGGCCTTTGACGAAATTGACCCTTCCAGCTTCGGCAGATTCGACGGGTTCGCCACGGTCTTCGATTCGATCAGTGAAGTTCGGAGTGAGGCTGACCAGGCCAGGAGTTCCTGCGGCGGTTCACCTATCTCAAAATCCGCCTCGCATGTTCCATCCGGATTCACCCGCAGAGGCGATTTCGCGTTGGCCTGGAGCGACTTCTCCGTGGGCGTCAGCGAAAGCGTAAAAACGCACGCCGGGGCGACTTTTTGTCCATTCTTCAGGGTAGCTGCCTTGTATACGCCTTTCAGGACTCGTATGCTGCTATTGAATAAGACAACATTCGGCACCTTCTCCGATGTGCCTGTCCCTCCAGCACTGAACGTGCTCTCTTGATTTGGCATCTCGGCGGTGCTATTCGGTTGATTCTGACTTTGGGCGGAAGAGCCGTACGCGCCGGCAAGCAGAACTGCCATAATCTTCCAACATGCTCTCTTTCGCATCGCATTACACTCCTTTCATCGTGACCCTTTATCTTTGGTGACCTCGGTGCCAGATGGCGTCATGGGACCCCCCTGGCGGCACACGCTGAGTGTGCGACTCTCCGGCTCTCTTCGCAATGCCCTTCATAGGGCATTGCTTTCGCAAGCGGAATGTGATCGCTGACCGCCGCCCGCGGCGGTTGTGGTCGCTGCAAATGCTACCAATTCCGCACTCGAGTGCAGATCCAGTTTTCGGCAGAGGTGTTTCCGGTGATTGCTGACCGTCTCGACGCTGATGCCAAGCAGCGCCGCGATTTCCTTGGTGGTTTTGCCGCGGCCAATCAGGGCCAGAACATCGGCTTCGCGAGTGGTGAGTTCATCGTGCGGCTCGGATGTGCCGAGCGCGAGCTCCGCCAGGGCGGTTTCGACGTGCATCTGGTCGGTGACCTCGATCAGCGTTTGTGCCAGGCCTGCGATGCCGCCGCCGAGGCCGATTGGGAAGAAACTCGCCAACCAGTCGCGCAAGGGACCGCGTTCGAGCGGCACGCGCGCACTGAACTTCAGATCCTTGATCGGATTCCTTTGATCGAGAGCGCGATGCGCAATCTCGGTGAGCTTCTCGCCCAGGTTGGGGACGACGTCCGCAAGTGGCCTGCCGGCATGGGCTTCTTTCGGGAGGCCGTTCAATCCGGCGAGCATCGGATTGATTTCGATGAAGCGTATGTGCTCGTCGAATATGGCGACCCCGATGCCGGTGACTTCGTTGGACAGCTTCACCAAACGCTCAAATGGACCGGTCGCGAGAGCGCCGCTGGCGGCCGCCGGTTGGCTGGCCGTCGTCTCGACGAATTCTGAAGATGATTCGGGTGAATCGGCCGGGGCTATGAGTCCAGCCGGTTTTCTAATGTCAGACCCTCTGTAGCGCCGCATTACTCCGCTCCCCGTTACGTTCGGACCTGCCAAATGCGAGCACGCCGGTGCCCGGAATTCCCTCCTTTTCCCTCGTCCGGCTGGAAATACTAAACCGGCCCTAATCCAAGGTCGTCCGTGCGTCCAATAAGGATAGTGATCAATGCCATCCCGCCGTTACAGACGTTCTAAAAGTACTGAACGTACCACGGCCTTTGTTCAGGAATAATCGTACGGTAAGATCAATAATCCGGCAAGTGGTACTGGCGCATTTTCATCGCGATATAGATGAATTGCCTTAGAGGATGCTCCCGAAGAAAAGCGAAGCCGCCCGAACTAGGTCGTTGAAAATTGGCGAATAAGCCGGGTGTCGGGGCGAGAATACTGGCCAGATCTGCGGTCGGTTTAGCGCCTGGATGGGGCTGCCTGCCCAGCCGACTTCCTTTTCGCCTTGAACCGCGCTCGCTGGTCGCTCCAGTAGAGGGCCGATGAAATGGAACGAATGTGCCTTTCCGTCAACCAGTGCGAAGGCGTGTCGGATGCGCACGACAAAAGCTCGTCCTGAATGTCTGGCGCCAGATTCAGAAGGTTCATAATCTGCGTGATCCGCGCACGGGTCACATAGCCCAGCCGGGCGAGGTCGGCGTAGTCCCGAACCTCGCCCCGATCCACCATCTCCTGGAACTTGATTGCCAACGCCATCAGCCGGGCGATCCGCGGAATGCGGGCCGGAGCAGACGTCAGAGCCTTCTTCGGCCTGCCCGCTCCCTGGCGTCGTGTCCGACGGAGTTGAATTTCGTCTTCACACCTGTCGTTCACTTGGCGGCTCCTTTGCAGAATTCACTGATGCCGCTCGAGTTGTAGGTAATCTTGACCTTGTCGCCGCGAGCATCGTAACCAACCCGCTCGATGATCTGCCGCAAGAGGCGGGCCTGCTCCTCAACCGTCATCACCTTCCAGAGATCGTCGAAGGTCAAGAGGTGCTGGCGCACCATCCGGTCGTCGAACCTCATCCGTTCGCCCTGAACCACGGCGGCGCGGAGTGTTTCCGCCTTCGCCTCGCCCTGTGCGATAGCATCGCGGAGCGCCGCTTCCCGTTCGGCGCCCGAGTTCCTCGCGCGCGCAATCTGCGATTTCGAGTTCCGAACCCGGACATTGGTCGCCTTCAGTTCCTCGCGACGGCGGCTCAGTTCTTCTATCAACCGCTGGCGCGCGACACGCGCCGTCGCCTCGACCACCTCCGGCGTCATG
The DNA here is from genome assembly GCA_020847895.1 of Bryobacterales bacterium. Lineage (GTDB taxonomy): Bacteria > Acidobacteriota > Terriglobia > Bryobacterales > Bryobacteraceae > CADEFT01. Next base: position 2,188 of record JADLBG010000714.1, on the reverse strand, counting down.
GCGAACCGGCGGACGCTCTCGACCACCGCCTCCTCAACCACGGGCGCCGATACGGCGCGCGTCGTGCAGCCGTCACCCTTCTTCTGCATGGCGCGGAGGCAAACGTAATACCGGTACCGCCGGTTCTTGCTCGACGAATAGCTCGGCGACATCGCGGACCCGCAGCAGGCGCAGTAGAGGAGGCCGCGCAGCAGCGCATCCAATTTGGCCCGATGGCCGCCGCCGGGGTTCCGGGTGTTCTCCTTCAGCTTCTGCTGGACCAGATCGAAGGCGTTGTCATCGATGATCCGCGGGTGGGCGGCGGCCACGATCTCGCCGTCCGCGCGGATGCGCGCCGCGTAGAGTGGGTTCGCCAGCATCGTGTAGATGTGGCATTTCCGCATGGGATGGCCGCCGAACATCTTGCCCTCCTTCGTGGCCCACTGCTTGTTGAGCCAGCCGAGGTCGCCGCATTTCGTCACGATGCCAAAAACCGTCTGGCCTTCGAGATACCACTCGAAGATCTGCCGCACGCGGGCAGCCTCCTCTTCGTTGACGATCAGACAACCGTCCGCGAGGTCATAGCCAAGCGGAAGATGCCCGCCGGTCCACTTGCCACGCTTCCGCGCCAGGATCTGTTTATCGCGCGTGCGCTCGGAGATGATCTCCCGTTCGAATTGCGCAAAAGAGAGCAGGATATTCAGCGTCAGTCGGCCGAGGGATGAGGTGGTGTTGAACTGCTGCGTTACCGACACGAAGGTCGAGCCGTGCTTCTCCAGGATCTCCATGATCCGGCCGAAATCGCGAATCGAGCGGCTGAGCCGGTCTACCTTGTAGACCACGACACAGTCCACCTTCTTGGCCTGGATATCGGACATGAGGCGGCGCAGGGCGGGCCGTTCCATGTTGGCGCCGGTGAAGCCGCCGTCGTCGTACTTGTCCGGCAAAAGCGTCCAGCCCTCTCCGGTCTGACTGCGGATGTAAGCCTCGCCTGCATCGCGCTGCGCGTCGAGCGAGTTGAAATCCTGGTTCAGCCCCTCATCCGTCGATTTTCGTGTGTAGATGGCGCACCGTATCGGCATCGGCGCGCCGGTCCCGCCGCCGTTACTCTTCGCCATGCTTTACTCCTGGCCGGTGGCCGAGTCCGTAAAAGGCGAACCCGTTCCAGCGCGTGCCGGCCGCCTCGCTGACGGCCCTGCTCAACGACGTGTAAATCCTGCCGTTGCACTGGAACCCGCCGTCCGGGCGGACGTGGACAACGATGTCCTTCCCCTGGTACCGGCGGATGAGCGGCGTTCCCGGCAATGGCAGCCGGGGATCGAGCGACGGCTTCAGCCGTGCTTCCGCCGTCCTGCCGCCGTCGCTCATCTCGCGCAGGAAGTTCTTCGGTGCTCGGACGCGGAGGTCGGCATCGTCCGCGATTTCAAGCGCGCGGCGGCGCGAGCGCTCCGAGAGCCCGCCCCAGGCGTTCGCCTGGATGCGCCAGGCGATGCGTCGGAACAGGAACTGCTTGTGATTGGATCGGGACTCCTCGCCGAATACCTCCCGGTATTTCTCCTTGAGGTGCGCGGTGGTGAGACTGCGGAGGCTCTCGATCTCTTCTCGAATTTCGGTCTCGTTCTTCATGGCGTTAACCAGCAGTCACATGAGGGCTCTCTGTCTCTGGGAAGTCAACCTGCGGGTTCGCCGGATCGAGGAAAAGCAGGCGCACAAGCGCATCGCCGACGATGGCGGCGGCCTCGCGGATCGCCTGGTCGAGCGCGGCATCGTGATCGTGCATGAGCGGTCTCCTTGGAAGACCACCCACGACGATCTCCGCGATGCGGCCGAGACGCCGTCTGGTGGATGGGATCGGCGCGGCGCGCAGCCGCGTCTGTTAACTATATACGCCGCGATGGTGTGAGTTGTCCGGCTTGAGGTTGGACAATCCGCGCGAACTGTTAACCAATTCCTGGTTACCCGGCAGAGACGGGGAGAAATGGCCTCCGGTAAACGCCGGCGGGGCGCACGGCTGGCGGTTCAGGCGGGACTCGGCTCGAAACGGAGAGACGCGGAAGTCGCGAAAACACGGCCAGTTGCGGAGTTGCGCGAGGAGAGAGGCGTTAACAAACGGGCCGGAATCGCTGCGGGAAAATGGTTTGGCTCCTCAGGTAGGACTCGAACCTACAACCCTTCGGTTAACAGCCGAATGCTCTACCATTGAGCTACT
>JADLBG010000713.1 GCA_020847895.1 Bryobacterales bacterium | reverse complement strand
TTGTCGTTGGACGTGGGCAGCAGGTAGACGGTGATGAGATCGGCGGAGGAATAGTCCTGAGTCGTGATGTCGCCGTGGATGATGCGGGCCGTTTTCTCCAGCCCGAGACTGCGGATCTTGTCCATGCTTTGCTTCCAGAGGTCGTTATCCATCTCGACTCCGGTCGCGTTGGCTCCAAATTTCTGGGCAGCCATGATCACGATGCGTCCATCGCCGCTGCCGAGGTCAAACATTTTCTCGCCCCGCTTCAGTCCTCCGAACTCAAGCATTTTATTGACGACGAATTCCGGCGTGGGGTAGTAGGGCGCCAGTTTCTCAGTCTTCTTTTCCTGAGCCGGAGCGGCGGCTGCCAGCAAAACCAGTGATGCAGCTATTCGCAACATGGTGGGTAGTCTCCTCGCCTTTAGAACCGCATCGTCATCCACTAGACGCGCCACCTAGGGCGCAAGGTACACGCGGACGCGGTTACTGGAATTGTCTCCGGCATCGATGTAGAGCTCAGCCGGACCAGCGTTCACGATCTTGGGAAGCTGGATTTCAATGAGGTAGAAACCAATGTAACCCGGAGCGAGCGTGGCGCGGGTTACCTCGACAGGTTCGCGGTCGACAAAGGCGCGCACGGGGGCAACTACCTTGGGAGTGTTGTCGACAGGGGCGGCAATCCCGGTTTGCCAGGGAGGATCGACGGCGCCGAGCCCCGTGGCGAGAATCTGGATCCTGGCGCCGGACTTGGCGGGCGTCATTGCGTCGAGCGCGACGCCGCTATCGGCATCGAGCAGCAGCGGGGAGCCGTCGCGGTCAACAAAGATGGCCGGAGAGACCGGCTCGAGCGGAAGATCCACCGGCTGATTCCGCCCGTTTCCGGACAATATCAGCGGAAGGGATGAACCCTTCGCTTCAAAGGGGACCTGCACCTGGGTTTCCGCATCCGTGCTGCCGAGAATGGGCACATTCAGATCGCCCGAACTGACGCGTTCCAACCGCCGGCCCAGGATGCTGAGCAGCGTTCCGGGAGCGGCCGGGCGGGAACTGAAGTCGGCGGCGTTGACGACGCTCAATTCGCGAAGGCGGTGAGGGGCCATGGTTGCGTAGACTCCTTGCCCCTGAAGCAGGACAAAGAGTTGATTACCATTCTCATCCAGCCGGACATCGAGCGCGGCTGCGTCCGGAAGTCCGTCACTGATCCGCTGCCAGTTCAGAGTGGAGACAAGGTTCGCCAAATCCGCGGCTGCATAAAAGACCCCCCGGTTAGTGGCGGCGTAGATGGCTCCCGACTTCATGTCGGCAACCACACCGCCGGCGTCTCCCTGCAAGTTGGCGGTAATGTCTTCCCAGAACTGACCGCCGTTCGTCGTGTGAATGACGCGAGCCGCGGCCGGATCCGCGCCCGCGGGAACGGAAAGCCCTGCAACGGCAATGCGCGGATCCCTTGAGTTCACCCAAATAGAATTCACCGCGCCCGCACCGGGGACGTTAAAGGGCAGCCAGGTCTGACCGCGGTCCGGCGAGGCGAAGAGCCGGCCGTCCGCTGAGCCCGCATAGATCCAGTCACTTACCGAGCGCGCTATCCGCAGCGGCAACCCAATTTGCTGTGAGACCTGTTGGCGAAACTGGCGCTCCGCGCGGACTTGCGCAGGGTTGGCGGCACGCCACGCCCCACGTTCTCCGGGAGCCCACTCCAATTCCAGATCCGAACCCGAATCAAAAGAAACCGAGACGACAGCCGGTCTCATCCCACCGGGCACGGAAAGCAACCGCGTGGCCGGAAGATTCGGCAGGCTCTGGTTGAGGCCATCCCAGGTAGCGCCCCCATCGAGGCTGCGCCAGACGCCGAACCGGCTGCTGACGGTGATCTCGTCGGGGTTGGCGGGGGAAAGCGCCAGATCGGAAAGACCGTCTCCAAGAATCGATTGATTGCGATAGCCGGTGAGATTGCTCCACGCGAAGCCGCCGTCATCGGACCGGTAAACGAACCGGCCGAGGGCGTAGTAGCGATTCGGATTGCCGGAGGCCTGTTCGACACGCGCCGAAGGTTCCGGCCGCGTCGCGGCGCCGCGGAGCGTAATCCGCACGGGGACGGCTTTGAGCGCGCTCGGCTTCCAGGTTTCAAAATCCCGGGTTTCCCAAATCCGGCCGGAGGCGGTCTGGGAGAACAGCGTCTGTCCGTCGGGAGAATACCACACGTGCCGCACAGGGCCGGTGGCAAGAGCCGGCAGGGAAACATCTATCAGAGTATTTCCGATACGGCGCCATTCCAACCGGGCGGACGAGGCCGCTTGGGCGAATAGGCCCACAGTGGGGAACAGGGAAAGAAGCCCAACGACACCGATTGTGGCGTTCCGACACATGCCTGTCCCTATTCTATCCTTTCTTTCCGTCTCGTCCATAACGAATCGTGTTGAAAAAGCATGTACTTTTGTCTTTTTTTGTGGTATCCCTTAATTTGCTATGCATGTTTAAGGGCTTAGACGCCGATGGTAGGACTTGGAAGGGTGTCTGGCCTGCTAGACTGAGAGAAATCATGCTTCGGACAGCCATTCGGGGGGTGTTTGCAGGGCTGATTCTGACGGCCATGGCCGGGGTGTCTCCGGCCCAGATACCCTTCTTTTCCCCTGCCGGGTCCCAAGCGACAGTGGTCGAGATTACGGGGCAAGTGTCCGTGCTCCGCGATGCCAACTCACCCTGGGTGTTGAACCAGGGAAGCACGATCCAGCCGCAACAGATGGTCATTACGGGTGCGGACGGCTACGCCAGGTTCCGCGTTTCCGATGGCAGCACATTCGAGGTTTACCCGAATTCGAAAGCCGTGTTCCGCGCCAATCCCGGCAACTTGAAGGATCTGGTGGACATGATCATCGGCCGCATCAGAATCCACATCGAGAAGCTTGGAGGGCAGCCGAATCCGAACGATGTCCACACGCCGACGGCGGTAATCTCTGTGCGGGGAACCATCTTCGATGTCGTGGTGGATGAGGATGAAACCACGATGGTGGCCGTTACTGAAGGTTTGGTGGCCGTGCGGCACGCCCTGAAGCCCAGCAAGAACGAGAGGCTTGTCGGCGCGGGCGAAGTGCTGCGCGTCTACAAGAATGAACCCCTCGCCAAGAATAGAGTGGATAAAGGTCTGGTTGCCGAGCACGTCTTCCGCGGGCTAACCGATGCCCTCATCACCATCATGCGCGGCGGCGGATTGCGCGGCGGCGGCTCCGGCGCTCCCTCCGGCGGCGCTGGAGGCGGTGGACTTCCCGGTGATACAAAGGGCAATCCTCCTCCGCCACCACCACCTCCTCCACCGGCGGCGCCGCCTCCTGGTAATCAATAATTCACAGCCCAAGTACCCGATGCCATACCTTCGGACGGCGATGGTAAGCGCCATCCAGGGAACATCTGTTGATGTTCCCTGGAACCGGAGTGCGGATGCGGCACCCGGGACGCGATGAAGAGCGATCAGAACTGGAACTTCGCGGCAATCATGATGCGCCGCGGAATTCCGCTCTGCGAGGTGATCATTCCAAAAGTTCGCGAAACGATGGAACTGTCCGGGTTGCCGGCATTCATGTGGTTCAGGATATTCTGAGCCTCGAACCGCAGTTGGAGCCGCCGGGCCTCGGACAGAATCGGAAACGACTTCATCAGCGCAAAGTCGAACTGCGAGAAGCCAGGGCCGCGCATCTGTGTGAGATAGCTCGGGACATCACCTATCTCATATCCCTGAACGATGCGAAACGCTCCCGGATTGAAATAGCGGGTGAAGCCGGCCGAACCTTCCAAAGCCGTGTGGCCGCTCACGCCGTTGTTGTAGTTGACGCGCGGCGCAACAAAGATGGGTTGCGAGTCGCGCCCGTGGCCGATGTTGTACCACTGGCTGCCAGGTCCGCCGACCGTGTTACTGGGCGTGCGCACGGCAACCGGAGTGCCGGAGCGGAACGTAGTGGTGCCTGCCAGTGACCAGCCGCCCAGCACTTTGTCGAGCACCTTCGCTCCGATGGTGTGCGGATCGCCAAGCAGCGCGTTCCCTTTGCCGACGGGAAGGTCCCAGGAGTAGTTGAACAGCATCTTATGAGTGATGTCACTGCCGGCAAGGCCGTAGACGCTGCCAAGGCCCAAGCCGGCTTGAGGGAATGGCATACCCTGCTGGCCGTCGAGTGCGCCGGAGTCCTGCAACAGTTTCGAGAGCGTGTAATTCGCCAGCAGAGAAAACCCGCGGCCGAACCGGTGCTCCACCTGGAAGTAGCCCGCATGATAGTTCGAGGTGCCCAGCGGCTCGCCCACTGTCCAGATTTCCGACCACAGCGGATTGAGCTGGAATAGACGGCCATAGGGAAGCGTGGCGCCGCCCATGCCGGTCAGTGGAGCGATCTGGCCGTAGAAGGGGTTCGGCACCTGTGTGCTCAACGCCATGCCCAGAGGCCCGATCTTATGATAGGCGTCCGGCAGAATGTGCTCGCCCATCCCGAGGTAATAGGGAATGCCGCGGCCGAGGTTGGCGTTGTAGGCGCCTTCCAGAACCCAGGAGTTCGTCCCCGAGCCGAATTCCTTTTGCAGGCTGAGCGAAATCACGTGCTCGTGCTCGGGCGTGATGTTCGGCGCGCTGGCCAGGAACCAGTTGCCCATCACGCTCTTGTTCAGCTCATTCACGTCGCGCGTCACGGGAACGTATCCGATCCCGTTCGGCATCGGCCGGTCAAAGGTCAAAGGAAAGGTCAGGCCGCCGTCAGGCGAACCGCCTTGCACCAGTCGCGCGAGGTCGCCGTAGCCGATATTCCACATCGAGCCGTTCAGGAATTGGCTGCCGGTCGAGGTGCCCCAGATTACGCCGTAACTGGCGCGCAATACGGTCTTGGGCATGAGTTGATAGGCCATGCCGAGGCGCGGCCCGAAGTGATAGGGCAACGACCACTGTAGCGTCCGGCCGGGATACTCTTTCGTGCCCATCATGACTGCGCGGCCATAGATGCCTTTGGTCACCCAATCGGGAGCAGGCATGTTGGTGCCGGTAATCTTGAGCACCTGGTCCCAACTCCAGCCGGCGTTGGGCGTCCAGGGCCACTTGTAATCCTTGTCCCAGAAAGTCTGCCGGTCGAAACGCTCCGTGCGTGGAGGCTCGAAGTCCCAGCGAATTCCCATGTTGATAGTCAGCTTGCTGCTTACCCGGAAATCATCCTGAATGTAGGCGCCATGATAGGTTTGCAAAGACGCCGGTCCGGCGTACTGGACACCATCGCCGCCGGCGATGCCGCCCAGCAGCCATCCGGCCAGGCCGGATCCATAACCATTAACCGGCGAGTCATAATATTGCGAAGTCAGACTTCGAACCGTGTAGGTCGAGAAACGGCCGCCGGAGGGAACATTCGAGTAATATCTGCGATGTTCGTAACCAACTTTGAGGGTGTGCCTACCCCACAGTTTCTGGAGCGAAGCCAGCCCGCTATAGATGGTGTCGAACGCCTGGCTCACCTGGCCCCCGCCGATGTCCGTGATCGTATCCCGCACGCCGAGCAGAGGCACGCGGCCCTTGGTGGTGCCCAGCAGGTTCAACACTTCCTGCTGGATCGGCCACCCGGTCGCATCCACATCCACCTGCTGGCCGGTGAGCGTGTAACTGCGGACGACGCCTCCGCGCAAATTCAGAGTCGTCGTGGGGTTGATCGTCATGATGTGGTCGAGCGAACCGGTGTAAGCCCGGCCCGTCGTCACGCTCGCCGCCTGAAGCGGGGAGAGCCAGCGCGGGCTCTCTGAACTGTTGTCAAAGTGAGTTGCGGTGAAGTGCGTGGTGTGGCGGTTGTTCCAATTCTGATCGATGCGGCCCGTCCACTTGTTGTTGCTGGACGGGTTTGTGCTGGTGCCCACGAAGTTGCTGTCGTGGCTCGAACCAGGCAGCGGCGCGCGGTTCGCTTGCGGATAATAGCCGAGGTAAATCTTCGAGAGCGGGTTGAAGCGGGTCTGCGGGATCATGTTACCCGGAAACGGATCGCGCTTCACCCGGGTGCCCTCGAGTTTTGCGGTCAGCGGGTCAAAGATCTGCGCCTTCAGGCCGCTGTCGATCAGCGTCTGTGAGAAATCGCCCGAGCGTTCCAGATCCGTGGGCACACCGGCCAATAGCGTATTGCTGCCCGAACGGTAGCGTCCACCCTCGAAGTTGAGAAAGAAGAACGTCTTGTCGCGGCCCTTGTAAACCTTCGGGATCCAAACGGGTCCGCCCAGGCTGGCGCCGAATACGTTTTCGTGAAACACACCCTTGGCGCGGCCGAACCGGTTCGAGTTCCAGTCGTTGGCGTTCAACATGTCGTTCTTGAAGAA
>JADLBG010000712.1 GCA_020847895.1 Bryobacterales bacterium | reverse complement strand
GCCGACGTGCCCCGCTCCGAGTACGAACAGAACCGCCATAATAAAGAATGGATCGTGGAATTTCCCTCCACTGGGTTGCGCGTTCTCTAAGCCGCACATGAAAACTTTCGATGAATACGTGGAACTTGCCGCTCAGGCTCATGGACATATCTGCGCCGGGCAGATTCTCGGGCTCCGGCTCGCCATCTTCGGCTGCCGCCTGCTCGGCATTGACGACCCCGCCGGCAAGGACCGTAAGCGGCTGATCACCTACGTGGAGATTGACCGCTGCGCCACCGACGCCATCACCGTCGTCACCGGGTGCCGCCTGGGAAAGCGGGCGCTCAAGTTTCGCGATTTCGGCAAAATGGCGGCCACCTTCTGCGATCTCCATTTGAATCGCGCCGTACGCGTGGCGGCGAGGGAATCGTCGAAACAAAAAGCGCGCGAAATGTTTCCCGAGATCGCCGACAAGAACCAGCAGCAGATGAAGGCCTACCGCGAAATGCCCGACGGCGGCCTGTTTCATCACCAGTGGGTGCGCGTCACCGTCGAACCGCATGATCTCCCCGGTTTCAAGGGCCCGCGGATCACCTGCGCGCAGTGCGGAGAGGGAATCAACTTCCGCCGCGAGGTGGTTCGCGGGGAAACCGTGCTTTGCCGCGCCTGCGCCGGAGAAAGCTATTACCAGCCCGAGTGATTCGCTGCTACGTCACGGACCGGAAGCAGATGGGGGGCGTCGAGCCTCTGGTTGCCTGTGCGGCGCGGCAGTTGGAAGCCGGCGTGGATTTTCTCCAGGTGCGTGAGAAAGACCTCCCGGACCGGGAGTTGCTCGCCCTGGCGCGCCGCATCCTCGATCTGCCGAATCCCAAGGGAACACTCGTGCTCATCAACTCGAGGGCGGACATCGCGCTCGCCGCCGGCGCTCATGGCGTGCATCTCCCGGGGGATTCCCTGCCCGTGAACGAATTGCGCCGCATCGTGCCGGAAGGCTTCGTCATCGGGGTCTCGTGCCACACACTTCCGGAACTCGAGACCGCGGACCGCGAAGGCGCGGATTTCGCCGTGTATGGACCGGTCTACGCCCCGCGCTCGAAAGCCTCCCATGGAGCGCCTCTCGGCCTGGAAGCGCTCGCCGCGGCGTGCCGCCGTGTACGGCTGCCGGTGCTGGCCTTGGGAGGCGTCACGGAGGAAAGCATCCCGTCCATTCTTGCCGCCGGCGCCGCGGGGTTTGCCGCGATTTCTCTCTTTCAAACGTAAGAAGTAAAATGAGAATCCGCCTCTCATGAAACTCGCTCTGCTGCTCGCCGCCCCGCTGTTCGCGCATGCCGCCATCCCGTGGGATTTCAAAGCGCTCTCACAGACCCCGAAAGTGTTTGAAGTGAAAACCGAAGAGCCCGGAGTTCACGCTCTCTATTTCGAATCGGTTCCCTTTCACGGCAAGCCCACTCGCGTCTTCGCCTACTACGGAATTCCTTCCGGCGGGAAACTGCCCGCGATGGTGCTGGTGCACGGCGGCGGCGGCACTGCATTCGCCGAATGGGTACGGATGTGGAACCAGCGCGGCTATGCGGCCATCGCCATGGATACCTGCGGCAATGTTCCCGAAAAGGCCTCACCGGACAAGCCCTGGTCTCCTCAAAAGAAGCATCACGAATACGGAGGTCCGGAAGGATGGGGCGGCTTCACCCACGTCGATGACGCCGTCACGGATCAGTGGACCTACCACGCCGTCGCCGCGGTCGTCCTGGCGCACTCCCTCCTGCGCTCGTTCCCTGAAGTGGACAAGGGACGCATCGGACTCACCGGAATTTCCTGGGGCGGCTACCTGACGGACATCGTCTCCGGAGTGGACCCCCGCTTCCGGTTCGCCGCTCCGGTCTATGGTTGCGGCTATCTCGGGGAAGATTCCGCGTGGCTCAAAAACTTCGCCGATCTCGGAAAAACACGGGCGGAGAAGTGGCTCTCGCTTTGGGACCCCTCGGTATATCTGGCGAACGGAAAAATGCCCATGCTGTGGGTGACGGGAACCAATGACTTCGCCTATCCCTTCCCTTCCCTCCAGAAGTCCTACCGGCTTCCAAGAGGACCGCGGACGCTGTCTATTCGCGTGCGCATGCCGCATGGACATCCGCAAGGCGCAAAGCCCGAGGAGATTGCCGCCTTCGCCGCCGCCATTCTTCAGCATGGCGTCCCATTGCCGCGCATTACCGCCACGGAACGCGATTCGATCCGGTACAATTCCCGCGGCACGATCGTGAAAGCGGAACTCAACTACACCAGGGACAGCGGACGCTGGCAGGACCGGAAATGGGAAACCGTTCCCGCGCAGTTGGACACGGGGGCTCGGCGCGCCACCGCGCAGGTCCCCCAAGGCGCAACCGCATGGTTCTTCAATCTCACCGATGACCGCGGCCTGGTGGTGAGTTCCGAACACAGAACAAACTGATATGGGAGTGATTCCAATGAACATGGGAACAATTCTGCCGGCAATTTCTCTGCTGGCAATGGCAGGCCAGTTGACGGGGCGGGAACCGCTGGCCCAACGCATCGGGCACACCGACCCGTCCAAGTACCGGCACAGCCGGTCGCACGGCAGCACCGGCGACATGGCCTGCGAGACGCTCATGCCCGGCCCTGCCCTCAGCACAAACTTCCTGTTCATGCACCGCTGCCAGATCATGCCGGGCGGCGGCGTGGGTCATCACTTCCATAACACGACGGAGGAGATGTTCATCGTCTTCGACGGCGAGGCCGAATTCACCGTAGACGGGAGAACTTCCGCGCTTAAGGGAACGGTGGGCGCTCCGGTGCGCATGGGACATTCTCATGCCATCTACAACCCGTCCAGCCATCCGGTGGAGTTCATGAACATCAACGTGTCCGCCGTGAAGGGAAAGTACGATGCCTTCAACCTCGACGACCCGCGCGTCAACGTGCCCTTCAAAGACCCCATCCCGGTGTTCATGACCATGCGGCTCGATCGAAAACTGCTGCAACCGGTGAAGACTTACCGGGGCGGAGAAGGAACGGTGCAGTACCGCCGCGCCCTGGACCCCTCCGTGTTCCTCGGCAACTGGTCTTATGTCGATCACCTTCTGATTCCCAACGGCGGTTCCGAGGGCGCCCACCGGCACACCGGAGTGGAAGAGATCTACTACGTATTGAATGGAGACGGCGAGGCGCGCGTCAACGAGGAATCGGCCGTCATCCACAAGGGCGACGCCGTTCCCGTGCTGCTCAACGACGCGCATTCGTTCCGCGCCACGGGGGCGGCGGGATTGGAACTGATGATCGTGGGAGTGGCCGCTCAGAAAGGCGTTCTCGATACAGTAGAGGTGAAGGAGCCACACCGATGAAATCCAATGTTTCCCGGCGGAACGTATTGAAAGGCAGCGGCGCGGCACTGCTGGCGGCGGCACCGGCGGCGGGCGCCGGGATTCCCGGTCCGCGAATGGAAGGTCCCGACACGCCGAAGATCTGCCTCGAAATGGGCACTGGCGGGGTCACTGCGGGGGCGTTCACCGAGGCCGGCATCCGCCGTGTCCGGCAGTTGGGCGTCAACTACGCCTTGACCGTAGGGCCGCCGATCCCATGGCGGGAAGCTGATCTGCGCGCCCGCATTGACCAATTGAAAGCGGGAGGGATCACCCTCTACAACATGATGATCGGCGGGTATCCCAACACGCTCTACGGAAAGCCCGGCCGCGACGAGGAGATCGACAAAGTCCGCCAATCGCTGCGCGCGGCGGGCAAGGCCGG
>JADLBG010000711.1 GCA_020847895.1 Bryobacterales bacterium | reverse complement strand
GGTAGTACAGTTCCGGCTCGCCGCATCGCGCCACTCTGGCGGCCGATTCCGTCCGCAGCACCACCCAGCCATCGGCGAGCGGCGAAAACTCCGTGAGCGGCTCGGAGAGCGTCCAACGCTGTGCGCCGCAGGAAACATCCGCGCCGTCGCCACGCCAAACATTGCCGTTCGAATCGAGGGTTGCCTGCCGCCCGGGCACGTCTTCCCGCGAGAGGATGCGCTCCGTGTCGAGTGAATAGTCCACTATCCACAATCCATCCTCCACCTTCCACACCATGCGCAGCACCCCGGGAGCGGGGAACATCATCCCGGTGACATCTTCCACCGGCGCCGGCAGAGCCGGAAAGGAACCCTCGTCTCCCGCCCACCGCATCATCTGGCGGCTCTCCTTCATCCACGCCACAAGCGTGTCCGAAGGCTCGTTCCAGGCAAACACCGCGCGGCCCTCAGGCGCCGCCAGCGTCTTGGTCTCCCAAACGCGTATGGCGTCCGGCAATTTCCACACGCTCAGCCTACCGAAGGTGGCCGCGGAACGCACCGCCTCCGGCAGCGGGTCCCCTAATAGAAAATTCCCCCGCATTCCATACACCGGATAGAGGCAATCACCGGTTCCGCGAAAGTACCCCAATGGCGGCAGCGCCATCGTAGCCTGGGCGGCCAACAGGAAGGTCCACAGCATCAAGGTTTCCCCACGGAGATGGACGGCTGTCCCAGGCTCAGCGGACGGATGATGTCGCCCGGAATCTGCACTGCCTCTTGCGGATTGCGCGTCAACCGGTAGGCTAACCCGCCTCCCACCGCCCCCGCGATTCCCAATGTCCACCAGACCCATTTCATCCGCGGGTTCGGGATGTGCTCGGTGGCGTCCTGGGTGCGCGAAAACAGAACACCCGGCCGCTTGTCAGCCTGTGCTGCTTCCGCCGGCTCGGCGGGACGAGTTGCCTCGGGCGGGTTCGGCGGCATTTCAACCTTCGACGGAGCCGGCGAAACCTCGAATGACGGCTCGTACGGCTTGGAAGTTGGCTTCACCCGCGGAGAGGGCGGGGGAGCGGGTTCGGGAGCGCGTTCCTGAGCCTGAGGGCCAGCCCGTCGCGCCTCAGGCGACGCAGGCTGTTCCACTACCTCTTCCGCCGGTTGCGCTTTCAACTGGGGCGCGGCCCCTGGCGCCAGCAAATGGACCCGCGCGATGGTGCCCGCCGACGCATGTTCCGATAATGCGATAATCGATATCTGACAAGTACCCGGCGTGGCGCCCCACCGGATTCCCCACACTGAGGCGCGCCCCGCCTTGTCTGTCAGCGCTTCCTCCGTGGCCGCGCCCGTCAGAAAAACCCCGCCGGGCTCCTTCGCCGGCAGCCGGAACGTCACCTTTGCATTGGCCGCCGGATGCCCTTCTCCATCGCTGACCACCACGGCAAACCCCTTGTATGGCATCGATCCTGCCACGTACGAGGCGTCGTTTCCTTCCGTGATGAGGATTCGTAACGACTGGGGTGGCGCTGTCTGCGCCCGTGCCAGACACACGCACACCAGCCAGATAATTAGCGAATGATAGACGAAAATGCCGGGACGGCTCCCTCTACGAGAGGGCTTCTTCCATCTTCTTGGTCCGGATAAGCACCACCGTGATGTTGTCCGGGCCGCCTGCCTTACGAGCCGCATCAATGAGAGAGTGGCATTTGTCCTCGAAAGATTTCCCGGTATTTAGCAGGGAGACGATCGTTTCCACCCCCAACACTCCGTGCAGCCCGTCGCTCGACAGCAGGAGACAGGCATCTGGATTGGGCCGGATCTTGTAACTGTGGATGCGCAACGGCGAACTCACCCCAATCGCCATTGTCAGCACGTGGCGAAGGGGATGATTCTTCAACGTATCTTCGTCGATCCCCAACCGCCGCCCAACTTCGTTTACCCACGTCTGGTCCTCGGTAACGGGGAGCAGATGTCCGTCCTGATAGAGGTAAGCCCGGCTGTCTCCCACGCTGGCAATCAGCAGATCGTCGGCATTTTCTTCTTCCAGCACCGCTACCAGCGTGGTGCCCATGCCTTCCATTCCGGAATCCTGAGCGGCCGCTTCCTTCACTGCGCGATTCGCTTCCTCGAACGCCTTCACGAGGGTCTCGGCGTCCCGCCGGCCCGATTTCCAGATGTAGTTCGCAACCGTTTCCGCGGCCAGGTGCGAAGCGTGCTCCCCCGCGCGCGCCCCCCCCATTCCGTCCGCGACGAGGTATAGCCCGAGTTCAGGCGCCAGAAGACAGTAGTCTTCGTTGTTCTTTCTGATGCATCCGAGGTCGGACAGGCCGTAAGCTTCCAGCATGGAACTTCCTGATTATAGCCACTTCTTCATGCGGATTTGACGGCGGGAAACCTTTCATCCGCGGAAGATCATTTTTTTCCTCCCTACAGGATAGAACGCAATTTCAGGAAGGCCGATTCCTCGAACTCGTGCTTCAACATTTCGAGGCCTTCTGTCTTCGCATCCCCCGGGCGCGGTCCGGATTTCCGCAGGCACATCCCCAACAGCGTCGTGGCTTGTTGATCATCGGGGTCGCGCTGCAGCACCGCGCGGAGGCGCTCCGCCGCCGGTTCGAAATCTCCCCGCTTCCACAGGGCGTAACCCAAATTAAAAAGATACACCGTATCATTCGGGTCCCCCTCCAGCGCTTTCTTGAAATTCTCCAGCGCCTCCGGAAGACTGCGCCGCGATTGCGCCGCCGCCAGGTTGTTGATCACCTCGTTCATCGGAACATCCTTCGCCACCATCTCGAATGCCGCCTGCGCCGCTCCATAATCGCCCAGGTAATAGCGGCATGCCCCGCCGAAAAATGTCGCCGCCCGGTAGTTGTTGTCCGTTGGACGCACCCGGTCGAACCACTCCGCCGCGGCGCGGTAGTTCTTTCTCAACCAGTTGAGTTTACCCAGTTGGAAGCACGGCTGCGAAAAGCCCGGGTCAAGCCGCGCGGCCTGCGCGAAAAAGTGATGCTTCTGCTCCTCGCTCGCCGCCAGCAATCCTCGGATGTAATTCTCCATCGCATCCACGCGCACCGGAGGTCTTCGCTTGTGAAACTCCTCCTCGCTCGGCGCGGTTTTCGGCATCGCGATCTGAAGCGTCTGCCAGGCCAGGTGCGTCTGCAATGCCGCCAGGTCGTCCATTGCCCCGATGGCCACAAACTCAGGGCCTTCGCGGATGCGCCGCAAGTCCAGAATCTGCGCCGTGATGCGTAGCGTACCCCGCGATCCCTGCCCTGCCGTGGGATCCTGCTGCAACTCGAACTTGCCGAATATCACTTCCCCCGCGTCAAGCACCTCGGCCAACTTGATGACGGAAGCCTTCGTCAGCAGGGAATACGGCTTCAGCGTCAGCCGGCGGTAGGCTTCCTGCCGGTCTTCACGCGACACTGTGAGTCCGCCCTCGGCCGCCAGCGTGTCCCTGATGTTCTCTCCAATACTCTCCCCAATCCAGTCGAGATTGCTCTGCGAGGTCTGGTTGAAAAACGGAAGAACCAGGAACGTTTCCGCGCGCAGCGAAACGGCAAGGATCGGCAAAAAAAACAGCGCCGGAAAACGCTTCATGCCTACCAGTGTAAACTCGGGTGGCATGCCGCGCTTCCGGCGTTGCTTGATCTAGTGTTCCGGCTTACAGCCCGGACTGGCTCTGATTCTCGAACACGATCTTGGTCTTGCTGTTGCCTACGCGGATCTCCTGCACCGTGTACTTGCCCTCGCTATTGGAATAGCGAACGGTTGTGGATCCGAACTTGTTCTCCGAGGTTTCCAGCTTCACCGGCGCCTCCACGGACTCCTTGCCCTGGGAGATCACCGCCTTGTTGTCCTTTACAGTTACCTTGTATTCGCCAGCTTTCAGTTCCTTGCCGTTCACAATAGAAGGTTGATATAACGTGACACGATAGGAACTCGCTGCGCTCGCCACCGCCAATGCCATCACTGCAAAACTGAATACAAACTTCCTCATCCTTATTCTCCTCTGCTGGGAATGTTTCGCAACGTCCGTTGCTCACCTCTATATACGGACGCGAAAAAGATTTGTTCCGAGGATCAAAGAAAAAATCATGCTTCTCGAGAGAATCTTGCGGTGACCATATCCAAAGTTTTTTGTTGCACTTGCAACAAGTGTCCGAATCCGGGAATTGAGGACACTCGAGTGTCCTTTTTGAACCACGTCCATTGCCGTTTTGCGTACCGCCGCGTCTCCTTTTGAGTTTCTTCCACTGCCTGCGAGTAACTGCAATTTCCTCTCACGAACTCCAGCGCCTGTTTGTAACCTAACGATTCGAAAGGCTTGGCGCTCGCCGGATATCCCATTTCGAGAATGCGCCGCACTTCTTCCACCAGTCCGCTCTCGAACATTTTCACCACCCGCTGATTTAACACTTGATACAACTCCTCGCGCGGCGGATCTAATCCGATCCACACAACGTCGAAATCCTCCAGAGGTTCACTGCCCTCTGCATGCAGTTCCGTCAGCGGACGCCGTGTCAGCAGACACACCTCCACCGCGCGAATCAGTTTGTTCCTGTCGTTTGCATGAATCCGTCCGGCTGCCCGCGCATCCACCCGCCGCAGAATCCGGTGCAGCGACCCCGGCCTCCTCTTCTCCCGCTCCGCAAGCCGCTCCCGAAGCGATTCATCCCGCGCCGGACCGGCAAACAGTCCGTCCATCAACGCCCGCAGGTAAAAACCGGTGCCGCCCACCACCACCGGCGCTTTGCCGCGTCCGGCAATCTCGCGCAGCGTCTCCCGCCCCACGCGCGCATACTCTCCGGCCGAGAAAACCTCTTGCGGGTCCAGACTGTCAATCAGGTGATGCGGACTCTCCATCCGTTCCGCAACCGGCACTTTTGCCGACCCGATATCGAAGTGCCGGTACAACTGCACCGAGTCGCAATTCACAACCTCGCCGTCAACTTGCGATGCCAGCCACAACGCAAGCGCGCTCTTGCCGCTCCCCGTGGGGCCTGCCACGACAATCAATGGATGTGAGTGCGGACGCATATAATAGAGGAGGATTTATGGCCTCTTCCCCCACTGTGCCACGTCTCGTCACTGGCCTGCGCATGGAGCGGGACGAGTTCCTTCGCCGGTGGAGGCAGATTCCCAGTCTGAAGAACGCAGCGAAGAGTTAACCCTTCACTCCCTGGAGCTATACTTGAAACTGAGGTATTGTCCCACCCGTCCAAGCCAGCGTTGGACTTCCGGGAATGAAATCAGGCGAATGAAACACCTAGCCCTCCGTTCGATCTTGGCGCTTTGCTGCGTCTCCCTTGCCTACCCGCAGACGAAGGCTGCCGCCGATACCGCGAAAAAACCGGATAAGGCAGCGGCCTACTACAACTTCTCGATGGGCCACCTCTATGCCGAACTTGCCGGAGCCTATGGAAACAGGGGGGAATACGTCGCCAAGGCGATCGACTACTACCGGGCTGCCATCAAGGCCGACCCTACCGCCAGCTTTCTTTCCGAGGAACTCGCCGAACTCTACATTCAGTCCGGAAAAATCCGCGATGCGGTCCTCGAGACCGAAGAGGCGCTCAAGCAGAATCCCGATGATTTGAACTTGCGCCGTGTTCTC
>JADLBG010000710.1 GCA_020847895.1 Bryobacterales bacterium | reverse complement strand
GGTGCAGATCAAGACGGACCAGGGGTTGACGGGGTACGGGATGGGCGGCGGGGGGACAGCGGCGATCCACATCATCGAGCACCATCTGCAGGATCTGTTGCTGGGGGCGAATGCGCTGAACGTGGAACTGTTGTGGGAGCAGATGTTCGCCTCGACGAGCTTTTACGGGCGGCGCGGGTTGCCGGTGATGGCGATCAGCGGGATTGACTTGGCATTGTGGGACATCGCGGGGCACCATGCGGGAGTGCCGGTGTGGCGGCTGCTGGGCGGGGCGGTGAAGGAGAAGATTCCCGCGTACTATACAGGCTCGGATTTCGAGCGGGCGGTGAAGTTGGGGTTCCGGGCATTCAAGATGGGGATGTTCGAAGCGGGCGGCGGAACGGACAAAGAGAGCATGCCGCGGTTGATTGCGGCCCTCGAGAAGGCGCGGAGCCTAGTGGGCGCGGACGCAAAGCTGATGCTCGATTGTCTGTGCCGGTGGAACGTGGAGCACACGCTCGAGTTTGCGAAGAGGGTGGCGCATTTGAACCTGTACTTTATCGAGGAGCCTTTGCTGCCGGACGATGTGCCGGGGTACCAGCGGCTGTGCCGGGAGGTGCAAGGGCCGCGGATTGCGTGCGGGGAGCACGAGTTCACGCATTACGGATTCGCGGAGATTTTGCGAAACCGTTCGTCGCATATTTTGCAGCCGGATTTGACGTGGGGCGGAGGGTTGAGCACGATCCGCAAGGTGGCGACGATGGGGGCGGAGCAGGGAGTGCCGCTGTTGCCGCATCGTGGAGGGAGCATGTTCGCGATTCACCTGGTGGCGTCACATGCGAATTGCCTGATGGCGGAGAGCTTCGGAACGGGGGAGCCGGGCAATGAGATGATGGAGCGGCTGACGGCTCCGTTCGAGAGCGGGTATTATTTGCCGCCGCGGAAGCCGGGGCTGGGGGTGGAGTTGCCGGAGGCGGTGTTGCGAAAGCATGTTCCGGAGTTGGCGGGGTAGAAGGGAGAAGGGCGGATTTCTCTACGCCGGGCGACTACACAGGAGGAATCCGCGGATCTGGGAGGGATCAGCTTTATTTTCTTGAGATTGCAGCCGAAATGATCGCCACGAACTCGGGCGCCGTCGCGTTCAGAATATTGAGGAGTTGCCGCAAAGTGCGGCTGCGGTCCGCAGCCTGTTGCTCCAGTTTCGTGATTACCAGCGATTCTTCCTGGCGGAAGATCTCGATCAGAAAGGACTGCGGGTGCAGCGCCCGGATGCCCCACGGCGCCAAGTGTTCGCTCCTGAAATGGCGAAGGTTGAAGGTCACGATTATCGGCACTTCACCGTGGACCGCGGCCGCCAAAACATGACGGTCCTTTTCATCGTTGGTCATCTGGGGAATCAGAGGCTCGTAACCGCTGATCCACGCCTCGCCAAAATGGGCGCGCAGTTCAGCTTGAAGATGAGCCGTCAAAGAAGTTGGCCATCCGAGCTTCGATTCCAGTGTCCGGGTCGTCTCACGGATGATCTCCTCCGACCACTTCGGCTCATAGAGCCGCGGCGGCTCGGCAAAGCGCAGCAAAGTATCACAGAGGGAAAAGTTGGCGAGAACGCAGGCGTCCAGGACGACGAATGGGGCGCCCGTCATTGCTGGTCAGGAAGCAGCACTCGCTCGTATAGGCCGGCTTCATCAACCGCCTGACCGATTCTCCGGAGAGCATCGAGCCGTCGTTGGCCACGCTGACGCTCGTCAAGGAAGTGCCTGACAGCCTGTTCAATCAGTTCATCGCGGCTGTGATACCGGCCGCTGGCCAGTTCTTGCTCGACCTGCTTACTCAAATCGGCTGGCAGCGTGACCTCCATGGCTGGTCTCCTCATTTCATTCTACGCTTTCATGGTCCACGCGACTGTGGCGGCATCGAGAGTGACGGCCAAGGAGGCCGTCGTCGATGTCAAAACAGCGGAAGAAAAAGCGCACGCCGAAGCGGGTCCTGGCCCTTCCCGATCTCGAACAGTCGAAGGCAGCCGTTCTCAACAGCCGTACGTCCAAGAGCGGCCAACGTACCTATGACTACGCCATAAGCGATTTCGTTGACTGGTACCGTTCCGAGTCGCGCCTTGCATTCAATCGAACCGTTGTCCTGCGATACAGAATCTTTCTCGAAGAGAAGCGGTACGCACCGACCACCATCAACCTACGCTTGGCCGCCGTCCGGCGGGTCGCGTACGAGGCCGCCGATTCCGGACTGCTCAGTCCAGAACTGGCAGCCGGAATCCGACGCGTCAAAGGGGTCCGCCGGATTGGGGTCCGTGTCGGGAACTGGCTCACGGCAGAGCAGGGCAAGCGGCTGCTGGCAACCGCTGAGAGCGATTCACTACGTGGCAAAAGGAACCACGCAATCCTCGCCATGCTGATCGGATGTGGACTTCGCCGCGGCGAGTTGCTCGCGCTCCGCGTCGATGCGATCCAATTGCGAGAGGAGCACTGGGTCATCGCCGACCTCCTCGGCAAAGCTGGACACATTCGTACCATTCCCATTCCAGCGTGGGTCAAGGTGGCGGTTGACGCATGGAAGGAGGCCAGCAGCGTCACCGAAGGCACGCTCTTTCGATCCATCAACAAGGCTGGTAAAGTCTGGGGCAACGGAATGACTCCGAAGGTCCTGTGGGAGGTCGTCCGTGAGGGTGCGTCGCGTGCAGGCATTGAAAAGCTCGCCCCGCACGATCTTCGGCGCACTTGCGCGAGGCTCTGCCACTTGGCCGGCGGCGAGATGGATCAGATCCAATTCCTGCTAGGGCATGTCTCGATCCAGACCACGGAGCGTTACCTCGGATGCAAGCAGAAGCTCCGCGACGCGGTGAACGACCGGATGGGCATCGAGCCGGAAGCGAACCGCTGACCAGATGTGGGCGGGCAGATCACTCGCCTTTGGCGACTTTCGCTGGGGAAACTCGTCCCACGTCCAGTTCGTTGAGTCGGGGACCACGGGTCAACTTAACCACTTCGTCGTTAATGGGCCATGTGATAGACTGGCCAGCCTATGCCTCGGTTTGCACTGGCTCTGCTGTTGGGAGCATCAGCGGCCTTCCCGCAAGGCGTCGACCGGATCGTTCGAACACTAGAAGAACTCGTGCCCAAGGAACCGGTGAGCCCTGGGATCGAAACCGAGCTGCGAGCCGCGTACCTGCTGCGCGAATCGCATTCCGCTCCGGCCCAAGCGTTCCTGGAGCGCGGCAGTGCCCGCCTGGCGGCGCATCCGGAGATCGTGCCGACGCCGTGGATGATGGCGAGCCTGTTCGCGATCGAGCCGGAGCGCGCCGAGGAGATCGTACTGCAACACGCGAAACCGGCGAGTTTCGCGCCTTTGCTCGAATACTATCTCAAACGCAACCAGAGCGCGGACGCGATCCGGATCATGCATATGGCTATTGCGTACGATGGCCCGCCGCTCGGCTACATGGGGACGGCGTTGGGGAAACTGATCCCGCTGGATCCGCCCGGCGCGGCGGACATCTACTTCACATTGAGGAACTCGCCCGCGCTGCGGGCAAAGTACCCGTTACCCGCAGCGCCGGTGCAGTTTGCGCAGGGGCTCGCCAGCGCGGCCCCGAACGATCGGGCGGCCGTACATCAGGTGCTGGAAAGGCTGTTACCGCTGCTCGAAGAGCCGGGATTCCTCACGGACGGGAACAGCTCGTTCCAGGTGGTTGTTGCGGGACAGGAAGTACGGGTGAAGAGTGGACGTCAAGCGGTCCTGCTACGGATCGGCGCGCTGACGAGTGCCGTAGCGCCCGACCTCTACCAGCGCTATGGGAAACTCTTCGACGAGCGCCTGGCATCGGTGAAGAGCCTGGCGGATGCGCTGCCGGTCGTCAATGCCCGCGCGGGGCCGATCCAGCTTTTCAGTTGGACGCCGTTCGACTTCGAAAAGGCGCCCTTGGACGCCGCGCTTGCCGAGGTGCGCAAAACGGTGGAGGTGGGTCGTCGCGTGGGGGCCGCGGGTGTAGTGATGGGGCGCGCCGATGTGAGCCAGGCGCAGAAGCGGGCCATCCTGAACGAGATGCTGGCGTCCATCCAAGCGGCGCCGAAAAGAGACCGCGCGGGGGCGGCCGACGACCTGATCTGGTGGGCCAGCAAGGCCGGAATGGACCGGGCGGCCATTCGCCCCGCGGTGGAGCTGCTGGCGGACAGCGCCCGCGACTCCTCGTATCCGATCGATCATGAAGCAGCCTTGATGATGCGGAAATACGGCGTGTATGCGGGCCGGAGCGATCCTTCGATTCAATCGAGGATCGCGCTGCTCGAGCTGGAAGATGCGCTTGCGAAGGCGTACACCTTTACGCTTCCGCTGCTCGACGGCAAGCCGATTGGCCTCGCGGAGCTGCGGGGCAAGGTGGTGCTGCTCAATTTCTGGGCGACCTGGTGCGGACCGTGCCGCGAAGAAATGCCGATTCTGGAGAATGTGTATCGGCAGATGAAAGATAAAGGAGTCGCAGTGCTGGCGATCACCGACGAGGACCCGTCGGTGGTGCAGCGGTTTGCGAAGGAGTTCAAGATGGGGCTGCCGGTGGTGATCGATCGAACGAGAAGCACGTTCGATCATTACGCGATTGAAGGATTGCCGCAGACGGTAATTCTCGATCGACAAGGGCGCATCGCGGCGCGAACCTCTGTCCTCTCCGACGAAGCATCGCTGCGGAAATTGTTAGCATCCGCGGGAGCGACTCCCTGATTGCGTTTGAGCGTTGTATCCGCGGCCCGGCGTGCCCAAATACACCCTCAGCCAGGGCCGAGCGAAAGTCAACTCGATAATGACTGTCAGGATCCTGGAGGCCGCGCCAACTCGGTCGCGTGGGCCCAGGTTCGAGTTGATCAGCATCAACTTGACGGAAAACGCCCGATGGTGAGATTGGCCCCTCACTACTATAGATCCCCGCTGACGGCGTAGCGTAGAGGAACTGTGGCGAGTTCAGTGCAGGCGCAATCTGGATCACGGCTGCCAGACGCGTTCTCCAGAGGCCAAGTGCCGAAATGATTTAGGCCTTGGACTACGGTGGGCCGGGGTACCATTCGGCGACGAGGGAGAGGATCGCGGGCGGGACGAGGTGGGCCCAATCGGCTCCGGCGGCGATACGCTGGCGGACTTCGGTGGAAGAGACCTCGTCGAAGGCGCCATCGACGGGGAGATGATCGATGGCGCGGGCGAGGTGGAGGGGCGGGGAGAAGGGGCCTTACCGGGGGGCGACGAGGAGTTCGAATTCTTCGAGTTGGGCTTCAATGGGCGGGTGGTTCGTGTACTCCCAGTGGAGGATGCGCTCGGCGGTGTCGCGGCCGCAGAGAAATCGGAGGCGGGTGTCTTTTCCATAGTAAGCGCGGCATTCGCGGGCGATTTCGAGGAACAGTCCGCCTTCGGCGACAGCGACGGAGAAGCGGGATTCGTGCGCGGCGGCGGTGGAGAGCATTTCGAGGCGCTGGTGGAGGGTGATGTGCTCGTAGAGCTTGTGGGGAAAGGCTTCGGGCATGACAAAAAGGACCTCTTCCGTTTGAAACGAATCGAGGGCGGATTGTGCGAGGGCGAGGTGGGCGCGGGTGGGGGGATGGAAGGCTCCGGAGAGGATGCCAAGGCGGTGGGGAGTGAGGGGAGCTTTGCGCAAAAATCGCATGTGTCAAGATGGTAGCAAGCACATGTTCACGTGGATTTGCCCAAAATGTGGAGCTGAGGTGCCGCCCTCGGAGACAGATTGTCCGCGATGCGCGAAGGCGATGGGGCAGACGGGAGCGCAGCAAGCCGCCCCGCCGGTCCACGCGCCGGCGCCTCCTGCTCCGGTTTATACGCCCCCTGCTCCTGTGTACGCTCCGCCGCCATCCTATACGCAACAACAGCCTGTGGCCGCTCCGCCGCCTCCTCCGCCCGCGACGCAGACGTCGCAATGGGTGGTGGACACGAGCGCCCCTGCGCCGCAACAGGAGACGTACATCATTCCGCCGCCGAAGTCGGGGTTGCCGAGTTGGGCGGTGGTGCTGCTGGTGGCTGTGGTGTTGATTGGGGCGGGGTATGCGGGGATCACGTTTCTGCGCCCCGGCGCGGCCAAGCCGGATGTGAAAGCGGCTCCGGCGGCGGATGCGGCGAAGCAGGTCTCGCCGTTTGCCAAGAATTTGGAGATTGCGGGGCTGCGGGTGGTGGAGAGCGCGAACCGGAAGCTGGAAGTGCATCTCATCGTGATCAACCACTCGGCGGCGGAACTGCCGGAACTGAAAGTGGCGGTGAACCTGAGGCCGACGACGGCGGCTCCGGATTCGGAGCCGATCAGCACATTCACGGTGAAAGTTCCTCCGCTAGGGGCCTTCGAGAGCAAGGATTTGAAAGCGGAGGCGGTGACTAAACTGCGCGCGTATGAGTTTCCGGACTGGCAGTTTCTGAAGGCGGATTTTCAGGTGGTTTCTCCGTAATCACGGGATCGGTCCAATGGGCCTTGCCGCCGCAAAGGATCTCATTGAGGGACATCTGGCGATAGCGGAATATGTCCTTGAGCTGGCGGGCGATGGAGAGTTTGTGGACGGCGCGGCCGAGCCAGCCGAGCGGAAGGACGTAGTCCACTTCCTCGGTGATGAGGGTGCCTTCTTCCATGGGGTGGAAGGTGTGCTTGTGGCGCCACATGGCGTAGGGACCTTTCACCATGTCAGCGACGAAGAAGAAGGGCGGCTCGTATTCCGTGATGCGTGTGGACCAGCGGAGGGGAAGGCCGCGCCAGCGGAACTCGTAGTCGAAGCGGGCATTGAGGGACATGGCGAGGGGTTCGGGGGTAAGGATGCGGAAGCCGAGCGATGGGGGCGTGATGCGGACAAGATTGCGCGGGTTCTCGAAGACCTCGAAGGAGTCGAGCATCGAGACGGGAACAATCATCTGGCATCGCAGCGTGTAGATCATCGCAGTGCGCCCCTCTGTTGAGGAGTATAGCGGCAATCGGGCGGGGGCGAGGCAGGGAGGCCGAGGGCGCGGAGGTTGACGAGGGCATCGAAGAGGCAGGGGTCGAGCTGAAGGGCGCGGCGGAAGTCGGCTTCGGCGGCCGGGCGCTGGCCGAGGCGGAATAGGGCGGCTCCGCGGTTGTTGATGGCGGCGGGGTCGTTGGGTGCGAGGGCGAGAGCGCGGCCGAAAGCGGCGAGGGCGCGCTGGGCGTCGCCGGATTCGAGGTAGACTTTTCCCATTTCGGAAGCGACAGCGGGATCGTTGGGGGCGAGGGCGAGGCCTTCCTGAAGGACCGCGAGGGCGGCGGGAGGGGGTAACTGGCGGGCAAGTTGGATGCGGGGGCGGATTTTGTCAGGGTTGAAGTGAACGGCTTCGCGCCAGAGGGATGCGCTGTTTTGCCAGAGCAGGGTCTGGCGGAGGCTGGCAAGGGAGAAGATGGCGAGGAGGGCGAGCGGGAGCCACTTAGGGCGGGAATGGAGGAGCAGCGCGGCGAGGGCGGCGAGGGCGAGCATGGGGAGGTAGAGGCGGCGGTCGGCGGCGAGGTCGGCGGCGGGGAAGATGGTGGAGCTGGGGGCGATGAGCGTGAGCGCGGAGAGGCCCCAGAAGCCTTCGCGGGCGCGGGCGAAGAAGCGGAGGGAGACGAGGGCGAGCGCGGCGATGGCGAGCCATCCGCAGAGGCCGGCGAAGAGCGAGGGATGGAGGGGGGATTCGATGGTGAAGCCGTACGGAATGACGAGGAGGCGGAGGTAGCGCCAGAGTGCGATGCCTTGAGCGAGGAAGTAGGAGAGAGGGGAGATGCCGGACTGGACTCCGGCTCCGGAACCGGCGGTGAGGGCGGTGGCGTAGAGGACACGGACACCGGCGGCGAGGGACATGGCGAACATGAGGCCGATAGGGGCGAGTTCCTTGCGGTTGCGGGAGATGGAGAAGTGGAGCAGGAGGAGGAAGAGGGGGAAGGCGACGCATTCTTCCTTGGCAAGGAGGGCTGGGAGGAACCATGCGGCGGCGCGCCAGTGACGGCCGAGGGTCCATTCGCGGAGGGAGAGGAGGCAGAAGAGGGTCATGAGGAGGGTGGCGCGGGCGAAGACATAAATGACGGCTTCTGTTTGGATGGGATGGAGGGCGAAGAGCGCGGCGGCGATCCATACGGCGGAGGCAGGGAGGAGGCGGCGAAGGGCGGCGGCTACGAGCCAGACGCAAGCGAGGTGGAGGAGGAGATTGACGAGGTGGTAGCCGGCGGGATTGGCTCCGCCGAGCTGGTAATCGGCCCAGAAAGTGAACCAGGTGAGGGGGCGGGTTTGGGTGATGGCCCAGGCATGGCTCCAGCCATCGGGCGAGGTGACGGCGGGGTCGACGAGGAGGGCGAAATCGTCGAGATAGAAGGGCGCGGCAAGGGCTCCGGCGAAGGCGAGGAGAGCGGCGGGAAGGATGAGGAGCGTAGCGCGCACTGTGCTATTTTAAGGGCTTGCGAACGGCCAAGACCAATCCTGTAGCGAAGCCGAAGACGGCGGCGGAGCGCAAGGCGAGAGTGGAGCGGATTCTCGCGGAGTTGGACAAACTCTACCCGGATGCGACGTGCGCGCTGCATCATCACAATGCCTGGCAACTGCTGGTGGCGACGATCCTGTCGGCGCAATGCACCGATGAGCGGGTGAACAAAGTGACTCCGGGGTTGTTTGCGAAGTACCCGGCGATTGCGGATTTCGCGGCGGTGAGCCAGGAGGAGTTGGCGAACGATATCCGGTCCACGGGGTTCTTCAACAACAAGGCGAAGTCGGTGACCGGGGCGGCGCGGAAAGTCATCAATGACTTTCATGGGGAAATTCCGCGCACAATGGAAGAGATGCTGACCATACCGGGGGCGGCGCGCAAGACGGCGAACGTAGTGCTGGGGACGGCCTACGGCATCGCGTCGGGAGTGGTGGTGGATACGCACGTGCAGCGGATTGCGATCCGGCTGGACCTGACGAAGAACCAGGACCCTGTCAAGATTGAGCAGGATCTGATGAAGACGATTCCGCGGGAGCGGTGGATTCTGTTTTCGCACCAGGTGATTCATTTCGGGCGGAACATCTGCGTGGCGCGGAAGCCGAAGTGCGGCGAGTGTCCCATGAACAGCTTGTGTTATGCCAAGGACAAGGCGGGGCCGTCCATGGAGTGAACCGGAAGGAGCGGTAT
>JADLBG010000709.1 GCA_020847895.1 Bryobacterales bacterium | reverse complement strand
TCGAGCGGGGGCAGGAAACCAATGGAGGCTCCGCTATCGACCGCATCCGATAGCAGGGCGCAAAGACCGCTGATGTTTTCCATGACGTCGTCGGCGGTCATGCGGCGGATCATGGCCCGGAGTGTACCATTTTCCGGGCATATAATTGAGAGACTGACTCGATGAGGGGACGGATGCGAAATACGTTTGCCTGCCTGCTGGCGCTTTCGCTGGGGGCCTTGGCTGCCGGTCCTTATACGGACTATGCCAAGGACGAAGCCTGGATGGCTCCGCGCCGCAACTAATGGGCCTACCAGAAGCCGCAGCGGCCTGGATCATCTGGGGCAGCGAGTTCGGCCGGCTTCCGATGTCGCAATCGGGAAACGGACGCGATCACAATCCGCACGGCTTCACGATGTGGTTCGCGGGCGGCGGGGTGAAGGGCGGCCGGGTGCTGGGCGATACCGATGATTTCGGATTGCGCGCCATCGACGGCCGCCACATGCGCGATTTTCACGCCACCATCCTCCATGCGCTCGGACTGGAGCAACACAAACTGTGGTATCTGCACAACGGCCGTCAGGAGAAGTTGACGGACTTCGGCGGCAAGGTAATCGAGCAGGTGTTTGCCTGAGTCCTCAAAAGGTGAAGCGGAGCGACAACTGAACCTGCCGGTTCGTGCCGAGGCCGATCTGGTTGGCAACGGTGGAATTCAGCGTTCCCCACAAACCGCCGGCGGTGGCTGAGGAAAACGCCTGTCCGGGTTGGAGCGAGTTGCGGAAGTTCGCCGCTGGGACGACACCGCCGGGGAACGTGCCGCCGGCCGGAAGGGGTTCACGGAGGCGAATGTTGCCGGGATTGGCGAAATTCGCGTGGTTGAACAGATTGTAGATCTCCGCACGGAATTCGATGTTCTTACCCTCAGTGACGAAGACGCGTTTGCTGGCGGTGAGATCGAACTGCGAGAGGTTCGGACCATGCAGCCCGTTGCGTCCGGAGTTTCCAAAGGAGCCCGGAGCGGGCAGCGAGAAGACCGCGGGATTCAGAAACTGGAGGCCCTGGTTGCGGTAAGGATTGACTCCCGCCACGACATCGGGACGTCGCACGTTACGCGAAGCGCCGCCGCCGGGCGTGTTCACCACCGGGAAGGTGTAGATGGTTCCATTGGTGTCCACGACGGGGGAGGAATAGATGAGGCCGTCGCGGGTGTCGTGATAGGCAATGTCGGGCCGGACCATGAGGACATCGATGGGCACTCCCGAACGCAGGTTCAGGAGTCCGCCCACCTGCCACGAACCAGCCAGCATCTGCATAGTGTTGTTACTGTTTGCGCGGAACTTCTTTCCGCGGCCGAACGGCAGGTCGTAGAGCATGGCGAAGTTCGCGCTTTGGCGGATGTCGAAGTTATTGTTGCCGCGTTCGAGACCGAAGTCATACGGGCTCTGCGCGGTGTTCGCTTCGTTCGAGCCGGCGGAGTTGCCGATGTCGTGGCCGTAGGTGTATTGGCCGGAGAGCGAGAAGCCGGTGGAGAAGCGGCGATTGATAGTCATTTGCAGCGAATCGTAGTGGGAAGCGCCGCCGCTGGTTTTGTAGTCGATTTCGGCAAAGCGGTTGCCAAACCGGCGCTGGACCACAGCCGCGCCCGTTGCATTCATCGAGACGCCGGTGATGAGGTTCGTGAAGCCGCGGAGGAACAGGTTGCGGCCCTGGCTGCCGACATAGGCAACGGTCAGCACGGTGTCTCCGGGCAGAGTCTGCTGTACGCTGGCGGTGTACTCGAGAATCCGTTCGGGAATCGTATATCCCGGCGCATACGCTCGCGGCTGGTAGCCGAGGTTCGGGTCGTTGATGTTGTAGCCCGCGTAGATGGCGCTGATGTTCAAGGGGTAGACGTTTAACGGGTTGTTGCCGGAAATGGTGCGTCCGATGCGGTCGTTGGCTTCCGGCTGGAGTTGGTCTTCGGTCTGGCCCGGTCCGTAGAAGTAGCCGCCGCCGATGCGGAAGACCGTGCGATTTCCGAACCGGTTGGGCGACCAGCTCAAACCGAGGCGTGGTCCGAAGTTCTTCGTGGAGCTGTGATACCAGGCCTGATCATACTTCGGGATGATGCCGCCCGTGAGCATGTTGAAGTACACGTTCTTGTTGCGCGTTTCACGGAGCGGCTGATAGTACTCGTAGCGCAGACCATAGCTCAGCGTGACGTTGGGCCGGATCTTCCACTCATCCTGCGCGTAAAGGATGTAGTAGTTCTGGCGCAGGTGCGCGACTCCGGAAAGGGCAGTGAACGGGCTAATGGCGCCGAGGTCGCCGTTGAAGGCGATGGATGCCGGCTTGTTGTTCAGGAATGAATCAATGTTGGCGAAGCTATAGGTGGTTCCGCCCAACTGATCGTTGTACAACTGGATGCGCCGCACTTCGCCGCCGAACTTGAAATTGTGCGAGCCGCGGATCACCGAAAGGTTGTCTATGAAGGAGATGGAATCGTTGGTGTAGGGAGCGCCGCGGCCGTTGAAAGCGCTGGAGAGGCGAATCAGGCCGGTGGGCTGGGCGAGAGCGGCGTTACCCACCTGGCCGGCGATGCCGCCGAGCGCGACGCTGCCGGTAAGGTTCAGGGTGACGCCGTTGATATTCGCATCCGGACTGGGTCCGGGAACGCCGGCGACGCGAGTCTTCGAGCCGTTGAAGCCGATCTTCGTTTCGTTGAGGAGGGCCGGGGTCCAGACCTGGTTCAGGCTGAGCACCGCGTTCTGCGGAACAGCGGTTGTCTGGTACCGGCTGAGCGTGGAGTTCTGCGTCTGCGACGCGCGGCCCTGGTCACGGAAGTAGCGGGCATAGAGGCGGAAGCGGTCAGTGAGATTGTAGTCGAAACGGACGCTGCCGGAGTCCTCGTCGACATATCCCGGGCCAGTAACGGTGACGACATCGAGGGTCGGATCGCTGGTGGGGAACTGTCCGATGGGAAACGCGGCGAGCAGGGGCCGGATGGAGGGAACGGCCTTTGCGCGGGCGGCGGCGCTGAGCGTCGATTCGACGAACGGCGTGGCCGTGCGCTGGCGGAGCGCTTCATAGCCGGCGAAGAAGAACGCCTTGTCCTTTGCGATGGGGCCGCCGATGGAGCCGCCGAACTGGTTCAGCCGCAGCTTCGATTTGTCCGCCCCGTCGAAGAAATTGCGGGCGTCCATTGAATCGTTGCGGATGTATTCAAACAAGGAACCGTGGAACTGGCTGGATCCCGATTTGGTCACGAAGCTGATCTGCCCGCCGGTCCCCGTGCCGTACTCGGCAGGGTAATTGCTGGTGTCGACACGGAACTCCTGCACATTCTCGAGGCTCTGCTGGAGGCGGAAGAGAGAGGTTGATTCGCCGTTCAGACTTCCCGGCGAGGCGTCGACTATGGATGTGCCTTCGACGCCGTCGAAGCGGATTACGTTTTCCTGGTTCGAGCGGCCGCTGAAGCGGATGTTGTCATAAGCGCCGGAACCGCTGTTTACGGCTCCGGGCGCCATCAGGTAGAGTTGCGAAACCTGGCGGCCGTTCAGGGGCAGTTGCGACACTTCGCGCTCACTGACGTTGGCTCCGATACGGGCGCTGCTGGTATCCACCTGCGCCAATCCCCCGCTGGAGACGGCTATTTCCGTGGCTATGCCGGCGGGTTGGAGGACGGCGTTCACCGTACGCTCCTGGGCGACCTGAAGGGCTATGCCCGTGAACTGTGAGTCTGTAAATCCCTCCAAGGACATGGTCACGGTGTAAGCGGCAGGCAAAAGCTGGGTGATCAGGTACTGGCCGTTCGCCTGGGTGGTCACAGCCTGTTCCAATCCCGTGCGCTCATTGCGAGCGGTCACCTTCACGCCGGGGATCACGGCTCCTGTTCCATCCGTTACGTTACCTGCGATCCGCCCGACGCTGATTTGGCCGGACAATCCGGCCGCCAACAAAATCGGGCAGAGAAGTATCTTTACAAAACTGGTAGTCATCAATCGCCAGTGTAAGGGGGGCATGTTTCGATCCAGTAACAAACCAGTTACTGGTGCGCGAAATCGCATTACAGCGAATGTTTCTTACATGAACAGCGTGAATCATTCATCGAACATTCACACTGCTGTTATTGATCAGCAATGGGAGCGTATTACCTGGTAAGCGCTCCGGCGAGGTCCCCCTCGTGAAACCAGAGCCGGCCCTTCACCCGCACGGTCTCTCCGGGTGGACAGTCGGGCAGAACAGGGTCAGAGTGGAAGCAGGGGCAGTTCTGGTTTCCCCAGACCCTGCCGCAGCGTTCCCACTCGGTGAGGATCCAACGGCTCCCATTCGAACGCACAGCGGCCAGCGGCTGGCGGAATGTCTTATTGTCGTTGGTTTGGGCACGGAATCCAGGCGCCCCCTTCGTCATCACGCAGTTTTGCACGCGCAGGCCGGTGAGGAGTTGCGGCGTTCCGTTGCGCAGCCACAGTTCCATCTGAACGGTTTCCTGCTCCACGCGAAGATTGGCGCCGAAGGCGATCTTGTTGGGCAGCGTCCATTCGGAGGCGAGCGAGCCATCCGCGTTCCGCTGCCAGTCGCGGTTCTCGATGATTGCGTTCTGGTTGTTCCAAATGGTGGGGATGTGCGTGTGGGCGAGGAAGGTGAGTCCCAGGTTGCTGAAGATGGCCTCGGGAACATCCACCACGACGTAGCCAGCATCAGGCCAGGGAAGAAAGACGGTGGCTTTCGTGCCGCGCATGGGGTCGATGGCTCCATCGAGGAAACCGATGCGAGGATGACGTCCGCCGGGGTAGGGCAAGATGCGCAAACCGCTCGCTGTCGTCTTCACCGGTTGCGCTTCATGGCCGAGCACGCGGGCCATCTCTTGCGGGGAATAGCCCTGCTGGGACATGTTGGCGATCCAGTACGCCTCGTCCCCGCGGCTCGCCTCCATCTCGACGGGCAGCAGCAATTTTTCGTTTTTCGGCTCCTTATATCTTGTGTGGAGCATCGGGTCCCGTGGGGGGTGGTCGAAGTCAAAGTAGGGCGCCAGGTCTCCCAGCGCCAGCACTTGGAAGTTCTCCTTTTTCAGATATTCCATGTAGCGCCGGAAGGCTTCCTGGGGCGTATGGACCCACGGATGGGCAATATCCGGCACGCCATGGAACTGCAGCACGACGATTTGCCCGCCGCGCGCGCGGCTCACGACGTTGCGGAAGTGATCGAAGGTCCAATTGGGGTAGGCGTCGCCGGTAGTGGGAATCAGGAGGGGATGATGTTTGGTCACATCGAGCGTGGGCCCGATGGCGACCTTGCCATACTCGACTTCCGGAGACAGGCCGCGGCGTGCGAGCCGGATGCCGGCGTTGCGGATGACGGCGAGGGACTCGGGGCCGAACGTGTTGCCCG
>JADLBG010000708.1 GCA_020847895.1 Bryobacterales bacterium | reverse complement strand
TTCCTTCTTTCCCTCCGCTTTCACAGTACACGCTTCCTTCCGGATGATCGGATCTAATTGCCGCCTCCGGCGGCGATGATGTCGGCAAACCGTTCAGAAAACTCCGCTTCGCGATGATTGATGACAGTGAGGACCATGACGATGAACCACTGCCCGTTCGCCTGTCTTACAGACAGTTCCATTGATGGTTTCCAGGCGATTGATCCGGCAATAACGTGCGCACAGATCGCACTTCTCCAGGTGGCTCCAAGCGGCTGCGGCGCGCCTGGCCAACTCGCCGTCGGCCCACAGCCGGACGTAAGAAGGTTCCCAAGGCATAAGCGAAAGCAACAGGCTTGCCCTACGGTCCCCAGGCGGAGATGCGGACAGGCTGTCTCCGGTTGCCCCAACTTCCCGCGCGGCCTTCGAAGCGTCCGGCGCACGCCGTCCCGCAATCGCCGCAGTGGCCATCATCCGACAGGTTCCAGGCGCTGACCTCATGCCACGAGCGCCTGACCAGCGGAGTGTGGCAACTGTGGCAATAGGTGGTAGATCCCTCAGCGTCGGCGACATTGCCTGTGTAGGCATGGCGCACACCATTCGCCAGTGCGATGGACCGGGCGCGCTGGAGGCTGTCGAGAGAAGCCGGGGGATGGTCCAGCAGCTTATAGTCGGGATGGAAGGCAGTGAAGTGCATGGGGACATCGCGTCCGAGTTTGTCTACCACCCAACGGGTCATTGCGTTTATCTCATCGGCGCCGTCATTCTCCCCGGGGATGATCAGGTTGGTGATCTCGAGCCAGCAGGCGGTCTCGTGTTTGACGTATTCGAGCGTTTCGAGCACCGGCTTCAGCCACCCCGCGCAGAGCCTGTGGTAGAAGCTTTCGGTAAACGCCTTCAAATCGATGTTCGCGGCGTCCATGTGGCGGAAAAACTCCTCGCGGGGCTCTTTGCAGATTTCCCCCGCGGTAACCGCCACGGTCCGAATGCCTCTCTCGTGACAGGCCTGCGCCGTGTCGATGGCATATTCGAGGAAGATGACCGGATCGTTGTAAGTGAACGCTACGCTTGCACAGCCGTGATTCCGGGCTTCGCGGGCAATGGACCGCGGAGCAGCCTTCTCGGAGAGAACTGCCACTTCCCTGGCTTTGCTGATGTCCCAGTTCTGGCAGAAGCGGCAGGCCAGATTGCAGCCTGCCGTACCGAACGACAGCACAGGAGTGCCCGGAAGAAAGTGGAACAGGGGTTTCTTCTCGATCGGATCAATACAAAAGCCAGTGGAACGCCCGTAGGTGGTGAGGACGATACGGCCCTCGCGGTTGCCCCGCACAAAGCACATCCCGCGCTGGCCGTCGCGCAATTTGCAGAAGCGCGGACAGAGATCGCATTGCGCACGGCCATCCGGGAGGGTGTGCCAGTACCGGGTGGGGACAATGGCGCTGTTGTCGAGCGCTACTTGCATGCTTTCCATGGCTACGCCCTCTTCTAGAGGAGGTTGCAACTCAGGTTCCGAGGGGGTAGTGAACTCCCGGCAACCCCCCCTGCAAAGAATGCACGCTAAAATCACGTTTCACTGGAAAAGACGAGGGAAAAGATGTGGGCAGACCAGGTCTGGCGCTCTCACATGGCGGGTGAATTGGCTCCAATAGGGTGAGAAGAGCCAGGCTGTTGCCGCACGCCCGGAATGCGACCGGTGCGCCTCGCCCACAGCCGGCGCGCCGCATCCACAACCGCATCGGCGCGGCTCGTGGAGAGCCGCTCCTAGCCCGCCGGCGCGGTCCCGATCTCATAGGTTTCCCCCGCTCGCGTCGCAAACTCGATCACCCCGCCGGATTCCACGGCGTCCACCTGCGCGCCCTTCGATACCACTCGCGCCCTGGCTCCCTCCCACGGTTTCGCCATCCGCACGGGCGCGCCTTTTTCACTCTTTACCCTCACCCCGGAAATCCGCTTCCCGTCAAAGCGTGCCGACACCAGAAACGCCCCCGCTGCGCGCAGATCGCGAAACGCCGCCGCGCCCAGATTCCTCCGGTTGGGGAAGAGACGAATCACTCCGTCGTAGCTTTGCAGCAGACACTCGTTGATTACCGCCGGCAGCGAGAGGTTTTCCGTCCATACTCCCATCCTCATCATGAAGTCGAAGTTGGTTGCGTCGCTGTAGCGTCCGTCGATCTGCCGCACGCGGTCGTTTGCCGTCCCCAGCGGCGTCAGGCAGTACCGCACCTCCCGTTTGAACCACTCCAGATCCAACATGCCGAGGCGCGCTCGGGCGAGCGGCTGCCACACCAGGTCGTTTCCCCCTTCCAGCCGGACGGTCTTTGCCGTGCGCCTGGCCAATTCGAGCAGTTCCGCCTTCGACGCGAGCCCCACCTGCTCCGCCGGGAAGACCGGGGCAAGCGTCACCGGCACGTTATAGACATACTCCGCCGGAGCGTCGCGAACATCCAGCCAGACGCGGCCATAGGGACCCTCACCCGTTGGGTATGGCGCCAGGTTGCGGCGGACTTCCCGCCACTTTTCCCGCCGGTCCGCATCGAGACGCAGCACGCGGGATCCCTCGTCTACCGCATCCAGCAGGAACTCCGTCAGCGCCAGGTCGATGATGCAATCGCGGTTTAGGCGGAAATCCACCGTGGCGCCCCAATTTTCGGGAGAAACCGTGGGAATGATGTGGTATTTGCCATCCTCCCCCTTGCTTACGAAGGCTACGAGAAACTCCGCCGCCGCGCGCAGCAAGGGATACACGCGGCGCAAGTACTCTTCATCCAGCGTGTACTTGTACTGCCACCACAGACTCTGCACCGTCCATGGAGTTTCGCAGATCTCATAGCCCCATGGCGGGGCCGGGTACGGGTTGACTTTGCTCGGAACCGGGTACGCCGAATGTGGAAAATACGCACCTGGCAGTCCGAACTGCACGCGCGCGTTCCATTCCGCCATCGGCATCAGGGCCTCCACCAGCCGGGTGTAAGGCTCATGCTGCTCCACGTGATTGCTGGAAAATACTCCCCACCACACCTGCTGCGTGTTGTAGTTCATGTGATAGTCGCCGTGCCACGCTGTCCCGATCTTGCCGCTGCTCCAGTTGCCGAACAACCCGGGCGCGATCTTGCCCTCCTTCAGGCAGCACGCGAGAAAATACTGGTTCTGATACCAGATGCGCTCCAGTTCCGTGTCCCCGAGTTCGACGGCGGACGCGGACCAGAACTTTGCCCAATGCGCGGAGGATTCGCGGCGCAACTCAGCTATGGAAGCGGAAGCGAATCGCGCCGACTCGCGGCCTGCCTGCGCGGCCGGATCCGCTGTGTCCCGCGAGGTCAGGAGCGTGACATCGAGCCGCAGCGGGTGCGGCAGAGCCGGAGGCCGCAACAGCACCCGGCGCCTGGCGGAGTCCGTTTCCGCTTGCCAGCGCCCCGCCAGAACACCGTGAATCGCCATGCTCCGGTCCTCTTTGGATCTTGGAGGATGCGGCTGACCCGCGGCGGGCGCCGTCGCTGGAAATTCCTGAAACCCCGAAAACCCTCCTTCGAGCGATTGAATACGCGGCTCCGGCAGCAGCGCCTCCTGCTCCCAATGCGGCTGGTAGGCGCAGGAAACCACGGGAGCCGGGGAATCGCTGCTCACCGATACATGATTGGCCTCACGGCTTACGAAGCAAGTGATTGCGAAGGGCCGCGCCTTACCACGCAGGTCATCGTGCTCCAGGCGCAGCGTGAGCATTCCCGAGGCGATATCCAACTCCTGGCGCACCACCCGCACCATGCGCGAATCCCAGTGCAGCCAGATTGTCCCGCAAGGCCATGGCCGCGGCCACGGCTTGCGATAGGAGGACTGCATCAGTTCCGAGTACTCGCGGAAGAAATCGATCCTGCTCTCGAGAAATAACATGTCGGGATGGCCCTGGCGTTTGGCCTCCTCGCCCGCCCTCCTCCACAGGTCCAGAACCTCCCGGAATGTCTTGATGTGCGCGGCGTGCTCTTCGCTCACGCGGATGTCCCAGGCGTCGTTCTTCCCCAAGTGCAGCCCAAGCGCGTCGGGACGAACGGTGACGCACACCCCGAGGTCGCCGTTGCCGAGGAGCATTCCTTCGAAGAAATCCGGCGTCGGCTGCGTGCGCACCAGGGGATGCCTTCGCGCTGTCGCCGCCGCATCCGGTTGGCCCGGCGGCCCGGCTACGGGCTGCGCCGAAGCCACGCCCACCCCCAACGCCGCCGATTCAAGAAATTTACGCCGGTTGTGTTTCATTGCCTCACCTTCCGGACCCCAGTCCGCAATTTGCATCTTTGCACAGGTCAACCACGTCCTGGCGGATGCGGCCGGGGCGGAATCGTTACAACGCCGCTTCCTCTTTGGCCCAATGCTCTTTCATTCGCCGCGCCGCCGTCCGGCCGGCTACCTGCATCCATTCGCCTTCCGTGGCGGCGCGCACGCGCTCGAGGCTGCCGAAGTGCTTCAGCAGTTTCTGTGCCGTCTTCGGGCCGAGGCCGGGCACATCCAGCAGTTCCGAAGTCACCCGGCCGGCGGACCTGCGCGCGCGATGGAAGGTGACCGCGAACCGGTGCGCCTCATCGCGCACCATCTGGACCAACTGCCGCACGGGAGAGAACTTGTCGAGAACCACCGGTTCATTCTCGCTTCCCAGCACGTAGATCCACTCTTCCCTTTTTGCGATCGAGGCAAGAGGCTGGTTGATGATTCCGATTGCCTCCAGCGCTTCGGCGGCAGAGTGAAGCTGGCCCAGCCCGCCGTCTATCAGTACAAGGCCGGGCATGGTTCCGCCTTCGGCCTGAAGACGAGAATACCGCCGCGTCACCACTTCGCGCATGGAAGCGAAATCGTCATTTCCTTCCACTGTCCGGATGATGAACTTGCGATAATCGGCCTTCTTCATCTTTCCGTCTTCCCACACCACCATGCTGGCCACCTTGTCCGTGCCCTGGATGTGGGAGATGTCGAAGCATTCGATGCGCTTGACGGGCTCCTCGAGCCCCAGCGTTTCCTGAAGAGCCGATTGAATCGCCTGGGAGCCGGGCTTGAGCACGCGGAACCGCGCATCAAAGCTGTGTTTGGCGTTCGTCTCCACCAGCCCCAGCAGCGCTTTCTTCTGCCCTCTCTGGGGGGTGTGGATCTCGACTTTACGGCCCCGCTTCTCAGTGAGCAACTCCTCGAGCACGGCGCGGTCCTCGAATTCCACCGGCACATGTATCAGGGCGGGAACGTACTGCTGATCGAGGTAAAGCTGAAGGAGAAGATCAGTGAAAAACTCCTCGGGTTGGAAGTCCGTCTGATCTTCCCAGAAGAACTCGCGCCGGTCGACAATGCGCCCGCCGCGAAGGTGGAACAGGTTCACGGCGATGAGTGGAGGTTCGGCATAGTAGGCGAGGATATCCGTATCGTCACCCTGCGCGGCGGCCATCTTCTGGCGCTGCTCCAACTCCTCCACCGTTGAAATGAGATCCCGCAGCGCCGCCGCCTCTTCGAATCGTAGATCCTCGGCGGCCTTTTCCATCCGCTCTCGCAGGCCGGCAATCAGATGCCTGTGCTTGCCCTCGAGGAAGAGACGGGCGTCCCTCACCGCCTGGGCATAGGCGTCGTCCGTAGTCAGGCCCTCCACGCACGGTCCAAGGCAGCGGTGGATGTGGTACTCGAGGCACGGATGACTGTGCCTGCGCGTCAGATCTACCTTGCAGGAAGGCACCTTGAAAAAGCGGTGAATGAAGTTCACCACGCGGTAGGCGAGGTTCCCGGGGAAGTAAGGGCCGAAATACGTATTCCCTTTGCGCAGCCGGCGCGTGACGTAAACGCGAGGATATTTTTCGTGGGTCAGCTCGATATATGGATACGTCTTGTCATCGCGCAGCAGAATGTTGAACGGCGGCTTGTACTGCTTGATGAGATTATTCTCGAGGGCGAGCGCTTCTTTCTCATTGTCCACGAGAATGTAGTCAATATCCGCGGCTTCGGCAATGAGCGTTCCAGTCTTGGAATCCGCCAGCCGGTCATCGTTGAAATAACTTCGGACGCGGCTGCGAAGGTTTTTCGCCTTACCCACGTACAGCACTTTCCCCGCCCCGTCTTTGTACAGGTAGACGCCGGGTTGCAGCGGCAATTGGGAAACTTTCTCACGCAACTCCATGGGCGGGAATGGCCTGTCCATATTGTCCCACGGGGCCTTCCCTGTATACTCAAGAATGTGAGCCGGTGGTTGCGAGTCTCCGCGATTGCACTCCTCGCCGTTTTGCTGGCCGCGCCTCAGGAGAAGCAGAAACCGCAGGAGCCTCCCGAGGAAGACGAGTCACTCAAGACGAAGGAGTACGCCTTCAATCCGCTCCAGGCCAACAAGGAAATCAAGGTGGGGCAGTTCTACCTCAAAAAAGGTAAGAACAAGGCCGCCGCGATGAGGTTCCTCGAAGCCACGCGCTGGGACCCTACTTCGGCCGAGGCCTTTCTCTTGTTAGGCGAGGCGCGCGAGAAGATGAAGGATTCGGCCGGCTCCAAGGAAGCGTACAAGAAATATCTGGACCTCGCGCCTGATTCAAAATCCGCCCCTGCCATCCGGAAAAAGCTGGGGATTCACGAGTAGCGAGCGAGCGCTCAGTCCTCCGGATGCCTTCTCGGACGGATGGAGCGTATCACCCGCCGCACACCCCGGTCCCAATCCGGGAAAAGGTCCACGTATTGAATGGAGTTGGTGATCTTGCTGGGCACACGGCAATTATCGAGCCGCAGCGGTATGAAGAACGTCTGTTCAAGCGGTTGCCGCGCGGCGCAATCCATGGCGTACCTCAATTCGCTTTGAAATTGGCCGCGCTTGTTGACCGAGCGGCGCGAAAACAGCGCAACGAAGTAATCGGCCACCTCAATGGCGCTTTCAATGCATCGGGGCCAATTCTGACCGGGGAGCAGTTTGTTACGGTCGAGCCAGGGGTCGCATTCGGCGGCATGGAGTTCCTCGTAAAGCTTCTGAGCCGACGGGAAGTCTTCGTCCACATAAGCAAGGAAGATCCTCGGGCGGGTGTAGGGTGTGAATTTGAGTTCGCCATTCCCGTCCTTGTGAAACTCGCCAAGTCCGTCGATCTCCACGCTGGCCCCGCTATCGAGACATGTACGGACCAGGCGCGCCACGCGCGATGCGGTGAGGCGCGGATTGCGTGGCGATCGTGAGTCCCTTGTGTTCTTCGGCATCCCCTAGGAGTTCCCCTTCCTGCGCCGGGAAGCGGGCGCCGGTTTGAGCTGCACTCCCCGTTTGTTGTTGGGCTGAAGAACACCCAATCCGGGTAGGGGAACCGCATCACCGTTCCGGAGTTTGCGAACGATGTCGTGGACCACGCGATCCAGGTGGTCGGCGGCCGCGGCATCCGGCATG
The DNA here is from genome assembly GCA_020847895.1 of Bryobacterales bacterium. Lineage (GTDB taxonomy): Bacteria > Acidobacteriota > Terriglobia > Bryobacterales > Bryobacteraceae > CADEFT01. The sequence continues at coordinate 4,245 of JADLBG010000708.1, read as the reverse complement.
TCCGTGTTTTCCGCCAGCATTCGGACCAAGTCCTTCCTTGTCATGCTGACTCGATTATTCACCGCCGGCAGGCGCAAGATGCCTTTCGAGGCCCCCGCGGACGAGATTCAAGAAGTCGCAAGTAATTGAAATTAAATGCTTTAGATATAGATCACAACAATTCATGAACCCTTGTGACCGGTTTTCGGGGCTCACCCGGAATGAAGGGATTTTAATGCCGTCTTAAGGACCGGTTCATGTCGGCCTGCCATCCTGTCTAGGAAGACGATTTGCTCGTCATCGAAACCGCACAGGAGATAGCCACGAAATGAAGAAGCTCATGACCCTCATGCTCGGCACGGCACTGGTCCTCGGAACAGTGTACCCGACCTTCGCCGCTCAGGAAGAGAAGAAGGAAAAGAAAAAGAAGGGTAAGAAGAAGAAGTCCGGCGAAGAGAAGAAGCCCACCCGCTAACTCTCTCCCAAACGAGTTCTCGAGAACGCCGCGCGGCCGCTAGGTGGCCCGCGGCGTTCATGTTTTTGCCGGCCCTTTTTCCGTCAACCGGGGGAGCGGGTCTACGTCCAGCCCACGCAATAGGGTCAACACAACCTGATGCGGCGTGAGTGAAGAAACGCACCACATCTTTGCGCAAATCGTGCGCGGCTGGCCTTGCCGATTTCCTTCCCAACCACTACAAAACCGCCCGCAGCCCTGGATCGATACCTTCGGAACGCCCTACCGGGAAATGGCCATGCGTGTGCTAAAAATCTGACCGGAGGTGTCCGCGATGACTACCTGCGTGTATGACGTGATGGGACTCTATGAACACCGGGATGAAGGCGAGAAGGCGGCCCAGAGGCTGCGGGAGAGAGGCTTCAGCCCGGTGGACGTGCTGCCCATCAACGAAAAGACCCTCACCATGCTCCATGCGGGGGAGAAGAGAAGCGGCGGGAAACTACTCCTCACGGCGTTGGCCGTTCCGGCCGGATTTGTTCTTGGGGCTTTGTGCGCTACTCCGGCGGCTCTGGTCTATGGCGTGGTCTTTGCCGGACCGGTCGCCTTTGTGTGCGGGGTGATCGGGATTGTGCTCAGCGTCAACTATGTCAACCCTCCGGCGAAGCCGCGTCCTCATTCGGAAGAGGCGGTGATCGTCTCCACATGCTGCGATCCGGAAGCGCGCGAGGAGATCGTTCATACCTTTGAGGAGACGCGGGCGGATGAGGTGGATGTCATTGTGGAAGAAGAGTGCATTCCATTGCGCGTGTTCGAGTGACCTGGAAGGCATATTCTCAGGTTGAATGAACCGTAGAGACTTCCCCGCCGCGACTGCGGGAACGACGCTTGACGCTCTGCAGTCCGTCGCGCGAAAGTATTTCCCAACCGCATGAAGAAACTATTCCCGCTTCTCGCACTGTGCACGGCGCCCGGGCTGGCCCAACGCCCGCCCGCGTACCCGCAGATCACGCATGACCCGTACTTCAGTATCTGGTCCACAACTGATGAGTTGAACGGCGGCCCCACGCGCCATTGGACTGGCGCGCCGCGGGAAATCGGCTCGCTGATCCGTATTGACGGCGTCACCCACCGGCTCATGGGACGTGACCCGCCGCGGCACCCCGTGGAACGAACCGAGCCGCTGCGGCAGGTTTCGGCCCAGGTGCTGCCGACGCGCACCATCTGTCGCTTCGAGGACGCGGGGTTGGGGTGACGTTGACATTTCTGACGCCGGCGCTTCTTAAGGATCCGGATGTGCTTTCGCGCCCGGCCGCTTATATTCGCTGGGACGTCCGGTCTACGGATGGCAAGCCGCACAAAGCGGCGCTGTATTTCGACGCCGTCACAGCTTGTGGCGGATCAGCCCTGGCAACCGGTGCCGTGGGGGCGGTTTCTTCCAGACGGCAATCCCGTGCTTCGCATGGGTTCCGCGGAGCAGCCGGTGCTCCAGAAGCGCGGCGATGATCTGCGCATCGACTGGGGATATCTGTACGTCACGGCGCCGCCGGCTCCTGGAGTTTCGCAGGTTGCGGCGGTGAGAGAAGGCACAAGGGCGGCTTTTATCGCCAAGGGTGTGGGACCGGCTGCTGGGCCTGAATTTGGTTTCCACCGGAGGTGGCGCGAAAAGAAGTCGCCTTCTACCGGAAGACGCAGAAGCCCTATGGGCTGCCTCTCAACGACCGCGGGCAATATACCAAACTCGACTGGATTGTGTGGTCCGCGACGCTGGCCGAATCCGCGGAGGATTTCGAGGCGTTGGTTGCTCCCGTGGCGCGATTCCTCAACAGCACACCGGACCGTGTCCCCATGAGCGACTGGTACTGGACACACGACGCAAAAATGCGCGGCTTTCAGGCTCGTTCCGTGGTGGGCGGAGTGTTCGTGAAAATGCTCGCCGACCCGCGGATGTGGACGAAGTGGCTTACGCAAGAGGAATAGGATGAGTCATCTTGTGACTTCTCGTTCCACAAGCGACAGGGACTCCACAAAATCGGCTATTCTGTGGGCGGACAAAGATTGTGTGGACGGGCTTCTACGAATTGTTGCCGCCGGAAGGCGGTAAGATCCTGCTGGTCCTGTTCCTCTCGTTCCTCACCGGCTTGGAGCGGGAGGAACACCGGGTCGGGAAGGAAGGGTCCTTCTTTGGCGGGGTTCGGACGTTCCCGCTCATCGGGCTCATCGGATACACCGTTGCTCTTCTTTCCCCCGGCCAGGTGATTCCCGTAGCCGTGGGGTTGGCCATTGTGGCAGCCTTCCTCCTGATGTCCTACCGGAACAAACTGGCCACGGGACGGCCGGGCATTACGTCGGAGATGTCCGCCCTCACCACCTACCTGGTGGGGGCTTTGGTGTATCGCGAGCAGTTGTGGATCGCCACGACGCTGACCGTTGCCAGCGTGTTGCTGCTGGAACTGAAGGCGGCGCTCGAGGGTTTGACCAGGCGCATCCCCGCGGAAGAGATTCTCACGTTCACGAAGTTTCTACTTCTCACGGCGGTCATCTTGCCGGTGCTGCCCAATCAGGTGTTCGGCCCGTTCGAGATCAACCCTTACAAATCGTGGCTGGTGGTGGTGGCGGTCAGTTCCGTATCCTATGCAAGCTATCTGATTCAGAAGCTGACCAAACAGCAGGGCGGGGTCATCCTGGCGGCGCTGCTGGGCGGGGCCTATTCTTCGATGGTGACCACCATTGTGATGGCCAAGCGGGCGGCGCGTGAAGAGCGCCCCCACCTGTTTGCCGGGGGAATCCTCATCGCGTCCGGCGTCATGTATCTGCGCCTGGCGGGACTGGTGACCTTGTTCAACCGGCAACTGATCACGAGTCTGGGAGGGCCGTTTCTGGCGCTGGCGGCGATTGGCGTGCTGGGAGGCTGGATATGGACACGGCTTCCCGATCACAAATCGGGCGCCGTGGCCAGGGAGTTCAATCCGAAGAACCCTCTCGAACTGGGCGCGGCGTTTCTGTTCAGCATACTGTTCCTGGCGATGCTTATCGCCACGCACCTGGTGGTGACCAATTTTGGGAAGGCGGGGGTGTATTTCCTGGCCGGGTTGATGGGCATGACGGACGTGGACCCGTTCATCATGGGGATAACGGAATCGTCCGGCCGCGGCACGAGCCTGGGTGTAGCCTCGACGGCCATTCTAATCGCCGCCGCAAGCAACAACGTGATGAAGGGGGTCTATGCGTTTATGCTGTGCGATCGCAAGACGGGCGCGCAGAGCATTGCGCTGCTCGCCGCGCTGGCAGTGGCGGGCATCGCCCCCTTGCCGTGGATAGCGCGATAAATCAGCGGCTGACCTTCAGCACCCACGCGGGTTGCCGCATCAGGTCTTCGGGCATTTCCGGCAGTTCCACGGAAACGCCGCCTTTCGCCGTCTTGAACTTCAGCGCGGCCGGCGACCCGAGCAGCGTCACGGACTTCACTCCGGCGACGTTCTTCACATGGAAACTCCGTCCCGGCCAGCGGGGCAGGATGGCATAGACGTTGTTCCCCTTGGAGGTAAAGAAAGCCTCGATGCTCGCCTTGCCGGGCGCGGATTTGGCGGCCAGTTTCGTAACGTCGTAGGAAGACTCGAATTCCTGGTTGTAATCGACCTTGGGCACTTCGCCTTCACTCCACTGCCGCGTCTCTTTCCACGGGCGTGTGCCATAGATGGCCTCGCCGTTCACCTTCAGCCAGTCGCCGATTTGAATGAGGCGTTCTTCCATGACGACGGGGATTGTGCCGTCGGCCGCCGGGCCAATGTCGAGCAACAGGTTTCCGCCGC